>DATAQP010000527.1:0-12571 GCA_036264595.1 Allostellaceae bacterium | reverse complement strand
GAGAACTTCGGCACCACCCAACGATCCATGGCGGATATTCTTTCGATACGGGCCATGCCCGTGTCGCTCCCTTGCAGGCCGAGTCCTGTCGGAGCTCAGCTTATGGGATCAGGACTTGTCACGGGATCGCGCAATCGGCATAGCGCGATGCTCAAATGGCCTGCATTTAACCCAGAAGACACGAGCCGCAGACGTTGCGGATCAGAAGAGTCGAAGCTGGCGTTCCATCACCGTGATCCATCGACGGAGGATGGCATGGGCTTGCTGAGCGATGAGGTCATGGTCGGCGACCGGTTCATCAAGGTCCGCGATTACACGCGGACGGTCTACGAGGTCGATTCTATCGTCGCGTCGCCCGGGACCCCTCCGCACGCTCGACCCGTTGCCGCTCGGGGAAGCCGCAGCGAGATGCTTATCTCCACATCCGCCCTCTCGGATGCACGCTTCTGGTCACGGGTCTCCTCAGACAGCGACTGAGCTTGCTCGTCGCTCCTCCCGCCGCTTGATCGGCGTGAAGCACCGTGTCGCTAAGCGTACAGGAAGATCGGGGGCGCGACGGGTGGGGGGCAATGGCTGTTACGCCTCAAATTGAGGGACTCCCCGCTTTACTCCCCGCTTTCCGGCAGGACGGTCGGGCAGTATAGGTGACCATGCGGCGCGGCCCATCCGGTGGGGCAATATCCGGTCATGCAAGGTCCGGCCGCGCAAGGAGGTCGCCCCCGTGTCGCAGACAGCAAGACTATGTCGCGGACAACGAGGCTATTGAGCCTGCTGCAGGAGCTGCGCCGCCGCAGCCGGCCGGCGACGGCGGCGGCGCTGGCGGACGAGCTCGGCGTCTCGGAGCGTACGCTCTATCGCGACATCGCCGAGCTGACGGCGCAAGGCGCGCCGATCTATGGCGAGGCCGGCATCGGCTATGTGCTGCGGCCGGGCTTGTTCCTGCCGCCCTTGATGCTGAGCGAGGACGAGACCGAAGCGGTGGTGCTTGGGCTGCGCTATGTCGGACAGCGCGGCGACGAGATCCTCGGTCGCGCCGCCGCGGATGCCCTCGCCAAGATCGCAGCGGTACTCTCGCCCGCCGCGCAGGAGGCATTGCAGAACCCGACCCTCCTGCCCGGACCGCCCGGCGAGGCGTTCCCGTCGAACGCGGTGCCGCTGGCTGCGCTGCGCGCCGCGATACGCTCGCAGGCGAAGCTGCGCATCGACTACGCCGATGCCGGCGGCGCGCGCAGCGGACGGGTGGTCTGGCCGCTCGCCCTCGGACTGATGAACGAGGCGCGAATTCTCGTCGCCTGGTGCGAGTGGCGCCAGGGCTTTCGCCATTTCCGCACCGACCGCATCGCCGCCGCTTCCGACGTCAAGCAGTGCTATCCCGGGCGACGCAACGCCTTGCTGCGAACATGGCGCGCCGAGCTCGACGGCGACGTGGCCAAGCGGTTCACGCCGGACAAAGGCTGAATCGCGCCGGCGACAGGAAAGCGGGAGAGCGGCGTTACCCCAGAGGTGACCGTCCCTCTCGCGCCGAGGATCGCCGCGATGTTCGAAGGATTTTCGCGGCAGAGCGCTTGGCGTCGAGCGCCGTGTAGTGGCGGAAGATGCCTTGCTGGTTGAACGGAATGCGCCGATCGGAGGCGAGATAGGCGGCGATGCGCGGGCGCGCCGCGACCGTGTCGTGCAGCGCGGCGATGCGGGGATGGCGCCCGTCGAGCCGCGCCATGGCGTTCGGGAAGGCGTAGCGCAGCCCGGCGACGATCTGGAAGAGCGAGAGATCGGCATAGCTCCGCCGGGCGCCGAGAAGATAGGGACCGGTCTTGCCGTTGCGGCGCAGGACATCCTCGAAATAAGCGAGGAATTTCGGCGCCCGCGCGGCGCGGAAATCGGCGGCGCGGCGGCGCGCCGCCGCGCGCTGGTCCTCGTAATAGAGACCGCCGGCGATCGGGTGATGGGTGTCGTGAATCTCCTGCAGAAAATCGGCGAGGGTGAGCTGCAGCTGATGCACCCATAACCGGCCGGCCTCGCCCTGCGGCGCCAGGCGGTGGTGGGCGCCGAGGAAGAGGAGGATGTTGGCGGTCTGGCCGATGACGAGCCTGCCGGCCTTGAGCACGGGCGGCGCGAAAGGCGGGCAGGCGATCCCTTTGCCGTCGAGCAGGCGCAGCAGCGCCTTCATGCCGCCGCGCTTGTTGCTCTGGCGGGCGACATCGACATAGGCGGCGCCGCAATCCTCCAGCGCGAGGCGGACGAACTCGCCGCGGCCCTGGATCATCGGCCAGTAGTAGAGCTCGTAGGTCATCCTCCGCTCCTCTTCGGATATTCGACGAGCGTCAGGACGTTGCCGTCGGCGAGGCCGAGTGTCTAGGTCATGATCGTTTGAAGTCGAATCTCCATTTCGTCGTTCCCGCGAAAGCGGGAACCCAGGGCGAGCGACGAGCGGTTGCTCCTGGGCCCCCGCTTCCGCGGGGGCGACGAGATAGAGAGCTTCAATCCGAAAAGATCATGCTCTAGGCGTAGGAGCGTCTCGTGAACACGCGCACGGCTTCAATCGGGCCTACCGGCATCAGACCTCCTTTCGCCGCGCAAGCGGCGCAGTGAGGGCGATGACGGTAGCGCCGGCGACGGCTGTGACCAAATGTCGGATTCGCCGCTATACCTCGATGCCGGCGCGGCGCTTCTGCACCACCACCAGCTCGCGTAGCCTGGTGACGCGCCAGTCGGGCACCTGCGGCTTGAGGATGCGGGCGATGAAGGCGAGCCCGTCGCGAAAGCGCGGCGCGATCGTCGGGCCGATATGGTCGGCGCCGTAGACGGTGCAGAACTCGTGCTTGATGCCGTGATCGAAGAGCGTGCGATGCATGAACTCGGTGCCGCGGTCGAGCCCGTAGACGTCGTCGCTGCCGACTTCGAGATAGATGCGCAGATCCGCCGCGCGCAGATCGCGGGCGCGCGTCGCGGCGATCGTCGCCGGATTGTTGGCCGCCCAGTAGGCCTCGTCGAAGGGGCGGCCGAAGCGGATTTCCATCAGCTCGGCCGAGCGCCAGAAACGATCTTCGAGCCTGACGTCGCGCCATGCCAGGGCGGGCTCGATCGCCGGCTCCCAGGCGGCGATGACGCCGAAAATGTCGGGGTATTTGAGGCCGAGACGCAGCGCGCCCATGCCGCCCATCGAGATGCCGCCGACCAGCGTGCGGTCGCGCTGCCGCGAGACGGGATAACGCTCGCGCAGATGCGGCAGCAGCTCGCTCAGCAGGAAGGTTTCCCAGCGCTGTGAGCCGTCGCGGTAGTCGAGATAGAAGGAGTGGCCGGTCTCGGGCGTCGCGACGATCATCTGCGGCAGGGCACCGCTCCGCCACATGTCCTGGAAGACGGGCGCGACCTGCTCGAGCAGATCGTGGCCGCCAAGACCGCCATGCAGACAGAGCATCAGCGGGCGGGCCTGCGTCGCCGCGTGCGGACCGTCGGGCACCAGCACGCGGTAGTCGACCGGACTCGGCACCAAGGTGGTCGCGAGCTGCCCGGTCTCGATCGTCGCGAAGACGTCGTGTGTCGCCGGGTGTGTCGCCGGGCGCGCGGCCGACGCCGCGCCGTCGTTCACATGAACCATGGCTTGGCCGTCGTTCCCGGCTTCGTCGAGTGCAGATGAACGGTCGGCAGATCGGGCTGGATGACGCGGAATTTCGGGTCGTTGTAGGTGAAGAAGATGGTGCCGGCGAGCGCCGCGCTCAGCATGCCGCGCTCGGCGATGCAGGTGCAATAGTAGCGGAAGGCGAACTCCTCGGCCCGCTCGGGAGAGCCGCAGCGATTCTCGGCCTGGCGCAGGAAATCGTCGCGCATGGGAAATTCCCGCCAGGCAGCGACGATCGCGGGGTCCGCGGCCATTCTCTCGACATCGTCCTCGCTCAGCCCGGCCTCCTGCCAGAGCTCGCTCAGCCGGCGGGTCGTCAGCCCGTTCTCGGCGGCGAGCGCGGCGATCTCCTCGAAATACCGGTCGATGTGATCGTCCGGAATGCGGTTGCAGCGGCCGTGAAGGTCCGCGAGCACGAGCCGGATCTCGGTCTGCGGCTGGCCGAGCGCGGTGTCGATCTCGCTGCGCAGCTCGTTCAGCCGGGCGAGAGCGCGGCGATCGGGCTCGGCCGCCTCGCGGCGCCGCCCGACGCCCCAGAAACCGGAGAAGACGATCGGCCTTCCGTCGAGCGCCGCGTTGTGCACCATGGTGCGGATCTCGGCCAGGCGCTCGCTCGGCGCGCGGCTGATCTTGCTGCGGGTGAAGGTCTGCACGACGCGCTCCGCCGCCTCGCCGGAGACGAGGTCGCGCACCTTGGCGGCGAGCGCTTTGCCCACCGGGTTGCGCGGAATGGCGTGCACGGCGACGATCTCGTCCGGCCGCATATAGGGCGAGAGCCGGGCGGCCAGAAAGGCGCGCACCTCGGCGACCGCGCCGCCCTTGAGCACGCAGGCGCTGATCACGCGTTCGTCGACCTGGCCGTCGGGCACGCCGACGGTGCAGGAATCGACGACCGGGCTGCACTGCCGCAGGCAGGTGTCGATCGCCTCGGGGTGGATCAGCACGCCGCGCCGCTTGATGATGTTCTTGGTGCGGCCGACGATGACGAGCTGGTTGTCCTCGTCGATATGACCGACATCGCCGCTGTAGTACCAGCCGTCGCGCAGGCTTTTGCGGGTGAGCTTCTTCTTGTTGAAGTAGCCGCTCATGACGATGTCGCTCTTGATCATCACCTCGCCGGTGACCTCGCCGTCGATGCGGATCTCGCAGCCGACGGGAATGCCGACCGTGTCGTAGCGCTTGCGCGCGTCCGGCGGCGTCATCGTCGCCCAGGTGGTCGTCTCGGTCAGGCCGTAGCCCTGATAGACGGGAAGCTTGAAGAGACCTTCGAAGTCGCGCCACAATTTCTCGCCGAGCGGCGCCGTGCCGCAGAAGCACAGCGCGAGCGACGAGGTGTCGCGCTGCGTGCCCTGCGGGTTGAGCTGCACGAGCGATGCCATGATCGATGGCGTCAGGCTGAGCACGTTGATGCGGTTGGTCTCGACCATCTCGAAGATCGCGCGCGCATTGGCGAAGCCGTAGGGCTCGGTCAGATGGACATGCGCGCGCGCCGCGACGCAGACCAGACCGGTGATCATCGGCGCGTTGATGTGATAGAAGGGCAGCATGCTGAGGAAGCGCTGACCGTCGCGCAGGCGATAGAAGTCGACGAAGGTCCGCGCCATCGTCGTCAGGTTGCGATGGCTCAGCGTCACGCCCTTGGCGTCGCCGGTGGTACCCGACGTATAGATGATGAGAACGTCCTCTCTGGCCCCTTCCGGCGTCACGGGCGGCGCCGGCGGCTGGTTCTTCCGCCACGCCACCGGCACGGCAGCGTCGTCCGTGAGCGGGTGGCGCTCGTCGTAGAGGACGAGGATCGGCTTGGCATCGTCGAGGACGGTGTCGATCTCGATCCGCAGATTGTCACGATTGACCGGCACGAGGATGCTGCCGGTCATCGCGCAGGCGAAGAGCAGCGGAAAGAACACCGGATCGTTCTTGGTCAGGAAGGCGACGCGGTCGCCCGGCGCGACCCCGTGCTCGGCGAGCAGCGCCGCGAGGTGGCAGGCGCCGCCCCACAGCTCGTCATAAGTCCAGGTCTCGGCCGTTCTCAGATCGGTGAGGAACGGCGCCGCCGGCGCCGCAGTCACGGCGGCGCTCAGCAGCGTCAGCAAATGCGGTCGTGAGTTCATCATGCGTAACCCCAGCGGCTGACGAGATTCATGTCGACGAAATCGCCGAGCGCCCGGATCTGGTCGCTCGTGTACATGCCGTCGAGCAGCGCGCGGCACCGCTCGGGCATCGCGAGCTCGCGTCCGGCGAAGATCTTCTTGTCGACCGGATAGGCGGCGTAATCGACGTCGCGCGAGACGCCGAGGAAATCGAAAAGCCGCCCGAGGAACGCCATCGGCTGCGCCTGCACGTCGTCCATCAGCCCGACGAAGATCTGCGACGCCGGGAAGACGCTCTGCCAGTTCGCCAGGATGGTGCGGTAGTCGCCGCGCGTGCGGCATTGCTCGGATTCGATGAAGGCGCAATAGTCGTCGTCTGAAATCGCCTTGTCGCCGAGCCCGCGCACGACGCTGAACTCCATCTTCGCCTCGGACCAGGCGCGCGCCTTCGGCTCGCGCATGAGGAAGATCAGCTTCAGCCCCGGCATCAGCCGGTGGATGTATTCGATGGTCTCGATCGGCAGTACGCTGTAGCTCGCCGAGAACTCGCCGCAGAGACGGCCGGAAGCCGGCTTGAAGATCACCTTGTAGGTCTCGATCGGCTTGTCGCGGTGGCGGTCGAAATAGCGCACCGGCTTGGTGATCGGCAGATAGAGCTCGGGATGCTGGTAGAGATTGCGGTAGAGCCAGGTGGTCGAGGCCTTCACTGCGCCGATGCCGAGGAAATCCGGCAGGCCATTCGCGGCCATCATGCCCCCTCCATCTCGACGAGCTCGACCAGCTCGCCGCTCGGACCGGCGGCGAAGCAGATGGTCAGATTCTTCTGGTTGATGAAAAAGGGCGTCACTTCGGACACGGCAAAGCGCTCCCGTTCCAGCAGCGCTCGGTCGGCGCTGAGATTTCGCGTGATCAGCGCGATCGACGAGCAGCCGAGATCGTCGACCCGCGCCTCCGCCTCGTGGTCGTACCGCTTGCGGGCGAGAGAGATGGTCAACGGCATCGACAGCACGTTGCGCGGAAAGGCGAGCGTGTACCAATCGTCGTCCCGTGCGATCAGCCCGAAGCCGAGGCGTTGAAAGAAATGGCAGGAATGCTCCGGCCGGCTGACTCGCAGGATCACCCCGTCGAGGATCGGCGATTCGCCGCCGCGGCTCGCGCAGGCGCTGGCGAGGTCCTCGTGCCAGAAGGCCTGGAACGCCGCCATGTCGAGCGCGGGAAGATGCGACGGCGAGGCGAGCCCATCGAAGACCGGAAGATAGCGGGAATCGCCGGCGTGGTCGGTGCCGGTGATCACCTCGACACGGCTGGCGCCGCGCCGCAGATAGGCCATGTCCTTCTTCACGCCGCGGAAATACGAGCGCGCTTGCGTGTTGAAATCCGCTTCCCGGAAGCTCAGCTCATAGCCGTGTCGGGCGAGGTAGCGCGCGCTTGCCCCGACATCGCGGACGGCAAATTGGACGTGATCAACGCCGATGATGTCCATTCAGCTTGCTCTCGATATAGGCGGCGATCGACGAGACCGAGCGGAAGCGGTCGGCGGTGGCCTCCTCGGGCGTCACCGCGACGCCGAACTCCTCCTCGATGCGGATGACGAGCGCGATCATCCCGAACGAGTCGATGGCGCCGGCATCGACGAGCGAAGCATCGTCGCTGAGCTCCGGCGTGAAGTGGAAGGCCTCCTCGCGCGTGAGCAGGCCGCGCAGGCGCTCACGGATTTCCGCCCCGCTGGCATGGGCGGGTTGCGGCTGGGGGGTATGGGTTTTCACGATCACCTCTCGGTCACTTGCAATCGAGGCATTGCGGGCATGGGAGGGCGTCGACCGTCCAGGCGGACGGCGTAACACCTTCAATAATAAGGTGTTTTCGCGACTCAATTATCTATTTATAATTGTTTATAAAAGGTTAATGCAGGCACAATAATTACCGGCGGCGGGGGGTTCTCGGGCCGATCTGCGCCGCGTCCCCGCCCGGTCCGAGCCCTCAGCTTCCGCGTCAGGCCGCCCGCATCTCGCTCAAGAACCCTTTCATCTCCTGCTCGAGCTGCGCCGCCTGGCCGCGCAGATCGTCGGAGGCTTCCTGCAGCTCGCCCGCTGCCGTGCTCGTTGTCTCCGCCGCCTCGCCGACGCTGCGGACATTGCTGGAAACCTCGCGGGTGCGTTCGGCCGCCTGGGTGATGTTGCGCGCGATGTCGTGGGTGGTGGCGCCTTGCTGCTCCATCGCCGCGGCGATGCCGGTCGAGATCTCGCTCATCTGGTCCACCGTCTTGCCGATATTGTCGATTGCCGCGACCGCGTGATTGGTCTCGCCTTGAATGGCACCGACCTGCGCTTGAATTTCCTCGGTCGCCTTGGTCGTCTGGTTGGCGAGCGTCTTGACCTCGCCGGCGACCACCGCGAAACCCTTGCCGGCATCGCCGGCGCGCGCCGCCTCGATGGTGGCGTTGAGGGCGAGCAGATTGGTCTGCGAGGCGATGTCTTGAATCACCTTGACGATGGTGCCGATGCGCTGCGCGGCATCGACCAGGCCGCGCATCGTGACGGTGGTACGCTCGGTCTCGGCGACGGCGCGCTGGACGATTTCGGTCGAGTGGGAGACACGCTGGTTGACCTCGCTCACCGCGGCGGAGAGCTCCTCGGCGGCGCCCGCCACGGCCTGGACGTTACCGGTCGTATCGGCGGCGGCATGATCCACCGCGTCGATGCTGGTGCGGCTGTTCTCGGCCATCTCGGCGAGGCGGCGCGACTGCGACTGGACACGCTCGGCGGCACGCGCCACCGCTTCGATGATGCCGGCGGCGCGCTGGCTGAAGCTGCCGACGACGTGTTCCAGCACCTCCTGGCGCTGCCGCTTGGCGGCGTGCTCGGCCTCTTGCGCCTTGACCATCTCCTCGGTCCGTTGGCGGCTCTGCTTGAAGGCGTCGAGCGCGAGAGCGAGCTGACCCAGCTCGTTGCGCTCGCCGAGGAACGGCACGTCGATATTCTGCTCGCCGCCGGTCAGCGCGGTCATCCGGTCGGTGATCAGTGCGAGCGGCTTGCTGATGGTGCGTCCGATCAGGAAGGCGATGGCCGAGGCGAGCAGGATGACGACGGCGCTGATCGCCAGGTAGATCATCATGATGTGGTCGTAGATCGCATCGACGTCGTCGATGTAGATGCCGCTGCCGATCGCCCACTGCCACGGCTCGAAGCCGACGGCGTAGGACATTTTCGGCGCCAGCTGCGCGCTCTTCTCGCCACCGGTGAGGGCGCTGCCGCGGGGATTGCGATAGAAGCTGAAATCGCCGCCGCGCCGCGCTGCCTCGATCTGGCGTTTCACTGTCGGCACGCCATCGGAATCGACCGCGTCGATGCGATTCTTGCCCTCGGCCTCGCGGCTGATATGCAGCATCGTCATGCCGTCGTAGCGCACGATGAAGAAATAGTCGTTATTGCCGAAGCGCAGGCCCCAGAGCTGGTTGCGGGCGCCTTCCTGGGCCTCGGCCTGGGTCAGCTCGCCGGATTTCTCCTTCTCGTGCCAGCTCTCGACCACGCCGCGAGCAACGTTGACGAGATTCTTGAGCTCCTCCTGGCGGTCCTCGACGAGGATGCGGCGTTGCTGGACGAGGCTGAACGAGACTATGACGGCAAGCACGATCAGCAGGACCGGCATGAACAGCATGAGCCGCTGCGAGATGGACATCCGTTTCAACATGATCGTGCTCCCCTTACCGTGTCGGATCGTCCCCGCCTGATCGCAAACGACCGAGACACCGCACCCGATGACCTTGAGTACCGATTGCCGGCGCCGCGATTATGTCGCCGCGGTCCAAATCACGAGGGACGCTAGACGGCGTTCCCTTACACCAAGTTAATTTCCGTCAGTTTCGCCTAAGGTTCATATCGTATGCGCGCGAATACGCATTCGCCGACGCGCTCGGCGGCGACGGCGGGTCCTTAGGGCAGCCTGGGCGTCGGGCTGCGGCCCGGGCGGATTCTCAGCCGACCTTCACGTCTTCCCAGAAACCGAATCGATCGGCGACCTGCTTCATCGCCGGCAGCGGGGCCTCGTAGGACCAGGCGGCGCGGCGATGGCGCGCGCCGTCGATGACGACGTCATAGAACTGGACGCCGTGCGGGCAGGCATGGTCGCTCTCGGTCTTCGCCGCCTTCTCGAGCCAGTCCAGGCGCACCGCGTCGCGCGGGAAGTACTGATAGCCCTTGCACTCGACGATGTCGTCGCTCTCGGCGATGACGTGACGATTCAGGGTTGCCTTCATGCTCGTCTCCTCATTGCGTGTCCTCTATTCTACGCGGCCTCGCCGATCGTCAGCGGGTGCAGCGTGAAGCCGTGGCGCTCGCCGAGTATCTCGCCGATGCGGCGGCGGTGGCAGATGTGCCAATCAGCCTCGTAGCAGACGAGGCAGGTCGGCGCCGCAGCGGCGATCGCGGCGAGCTCCTGCAGCGCATGTTCCGCCTCGGCGGTGGCGAGCTTGTCGTCGACGATGCGCCAGAAGCGCTCCCATTGCCGCCGCTTGTTGGCCTCGCGGCCCTCGGGGGGCGTGCCGAGCGCACGCAAATGCAGGTAGCGCATGCCATCAGCTTCGATGGCGGCCTGGAGCTGGCGCTTCGAGAAGCCGGCCCGGCGCGACAGCGGCAGGTCGCGCACGTCGACGACCGTCGCCACCCCCGCCGCGGCAAGCGTCGCGAGGAACTCGGCGAGGCCGGTTTTCTCGTAGCCGATGAGATAGAGCGCCTTGTCGCTCATTGCGGGGCCGCTCATCGCCGCCCGCCCGTGCCCTCATCTGCCCGGGCGAGCGCCGCGCGGATCGCGTTGACCAGCGGCTTCATGTGGAAATTGCCGTCCGGCATGATAGCGACGGTACCGCCCATCGCGGTGATCGCGGCGGCGACGACGGGGCCGACCGCGGCGATTCTGGTGCGCGCCAGCCCCGATTTGAGCGCATCCTCGAGGTGATGCTCGCGGGCGACATCGGCGAGGCGGCCAAGCTGCGGCGAGCTGGTGAAAGCGATGAGATCGACCTGTCCCGCCGCCATCGCCTGGATGATCTCGCGCACCCGCCCGGTCTCGGCGTCGGAGGCGTAGCGGTACGGCAGCACCGGATCGGCGATGGCGCCGGCGCCGCGCAGGAAATCGAGCAGCATCTCGTTCGGGTTGCCGGGATAGAGCTGAACGCCGACGCGCCGCCCGGCCAGCGCCTCACCCTTCAGCGTGGCGATGACGCCTTCGGTGGTCGGCGCCTGGGCGGTGAGGCCGGGGGCGAGGCCGATCTCGCGCAGCGCCCGCACCGGCTTCGGTCCGCGCACGACGGTCCGCAGGCGCCCGAGCGCGGCGATCACCGCCGCGTCGACCGCGGCGTTGCGCGCGATGGCGAGCAGGCGGCGCAGCCCTTCGCCGGTCAAGAGGACGAGGTCGTCGAAGCCGCCGGCGGCGAGGCGGCGCAGCCAGGCGAGCGCCGCCGTCGGATCCTCGAGGTCGAGAATGGCGACCATCGGGCAGCGCAACGTCGTCGCCCCCTGCGTCTCCAGCATGGCGGCGAAGAGATCGAGCTCGCGGCTCTCCGGCACGACGATCCGGCAGCCAGCCATCGCGCCCGGCCGATCCTGGAGATCTTGCGTCATCGTCATCCTCTTGCGGGTCGGCGCTCAGGATGCGCCAGCCGCGAGGGTGAACGCAATCGCTCCGTCGGCAAAAACCGTCACGTTTGTGTAAATTAAAATGATTTGACGATTCTAGGCCGCTAATCCGATAATGGCGCTCGCCGATAGCTGGTCGTCGCTGCGCGACCGGCCGCAAGCGGGGGGAGGTTCCCGCCAGACGAGGTGACCGATGTCGAACCAATCGTTGTGCTGCGTTTCGCCTCCCGCCGCCTCGAAGCGCTACTGCGCCGGCGGCACACGCTGGCTCGCTGCCGGCAAGGAGCCGGCGCTCGCCGAGCTGCTCGCCGATCCGCTCATCGGCTTGGTGATGCGCCGCGACGGGGTGAGCCCGGCGGCGCTGCAGACGCTCGTCGCCACCGCACAGACCAGGCTGCGCGGCCGGCTTTGTTGCCGCTCGGCCGCCTGACGGATCACCGGCGAGGCGCCAGCAGCGAGGGCAGCAATGAGCAGGATCGATGCGGGCGTGGGCGCGGGAGCCGCCGGCGCGCCGGCGGTCTCGGAGATTTCGGGTTGGCGCGAGACCTGGCGCAAGGAGGATTGGTGGGCGATCTGGCTCGGCCTCGGCCTGGTCGTCGCCGGCTATCTCTTCTTCGTTAACGGCTCGAGCATCAAATGGATCGCGGTGACGCCGGCGCGCTGGTCGAGCGCGGCGCAGCTCGTCGCGCATTTCAGCGACAACATCGCGCGCTACCTCGCCCAGCTCGTCCTCTGGCTGGCGATCTTCTCGATCGCCCTGACGGCGCTCGGCCACCGCGCGCGCGAGTTCCTGCCCTCCTTCGTCTTCCTCTATTTCGTCTCGGTGGCGATCTTCGCGGTCGGCCAGTGGGACCAGGCCGCAACCTATAATCTCGAGCCGCCGCTGGTGGCGCTCGTGCTCGGCCTCGTGTTGTCCAACCTCGTTGGCCTGCCGCGCTGGCTCGATGCCGGGTTCCGCGTCGAATTCTACGTCAAGACTGGCATCGTGCTGCTCGGTGCGACGCTGCCCTTCACCCTGATCGTGTGGGCTGGACCGGTTGCCATCGTCCAGGCCTCGATCGTCTCGATCGTGACCTTCCTGGTGATCTATTTCGTCGGGCTGCGCCTCGGTCTCGACCGCCGTCTGGCGGCGACTCTCGGGGCGGGCGGGGCGGTGTGCGGCGTCTCGGCGGCGATTGCCATCGCCGGCGCGGTCGGTGCCAAGCGCGAGGACGCGCCGATCGCCATCA
>DATAQP010000480.1:0-7878 GCA_036264595.1 Allostellaceae bacterium | reverse complement strand
GCTGCTCGGCGATCTCGCGCGCTGGCGCGGCCTCGACATCCCGCATCCGCAGCTCGCCGGCATCGTGCTCGACGAGAGCGGCTATACCGCGATGTGGCAGCAGGACAAATCGCCCGACGCGCCGGGAAGGCTCGAGAATTTGAAGGAGCTGGTGACGGCGATGGCCGAGTTCGAGAACCTCACCGGCTTTCTCGAGCATGTCGGCCTCGTCATGGAGAACGTCGCCGAGACCGGCGCCGACATGGTCAGCCTGATGACCCTGCACAGCGCCAAGGGGCTTGAGTTTGGCACCGTCTTCCTGCCCGGCTGGGAGGAGGGGCTCTTCCCGAGCCAGCGCTCGATGGACGAGACCGGCCTCGCCGGGCTCGAGGAGGAGCGCCGCCTCGCCTATGTCGGCATCACCCGCGCCCGCCGCCGCGCCGCCATCTCCTACGCCGCCAACCGCCGCATCCATGGCCAGTGGCAGCCGGCGATTCCCTCGCGCTTCGTCGGCGAGCTGCCGCAGGATCATGTCGAGATCCTCGCCGAGCCCGGGCTGCAGCCGCATGTGGTGTTCGGCGCGCGCAGCGAATGGGGCACGCAATTCGCCGGCGGCTATGCAAGACCCGAGCTGCGGCGCACCGATTTCTCCCGCCGCGATGTCGGATCAGGCGGGTATGGCCCCCGCGAATTCGGCTCACGCCGCCAGACGCTGATCGATGCCGGTGGCGCTCCGCCGCGCGGCGCCGAGATCCCGCATTTCGGCGGCTTCGCCGCCGGCGACCGCGTCTTCCACCAGAAATTCGGCTACGGCACCGTGCAGTCGGTCGAGGACAACAAGCTTTCCATCGCCTTCGACAAGGCAGGCGAGAAGAAAGTCATGGACAGCTTCGTCGCCAAGGCATGAGAGATGAAGAGAAAGATGAAGGTTCACTACCAAGGACACGAAGGACACCACGGAGGCTTTTCGCGCTCTTCGCGCGAAGAATTCTTCTTCGTGTCCTTTGTGTCCTTCGTGGTTCAAACGTACTTCCTTGTGTCGCCGTGATGAAATCGTGAATCAGGAGGACCTTACGTGACATCGCCCAGCACCTATTTCTCCGCCAGCTATGCCGAGGCGCGCGACAAGTTCCGCGCGGCGGCGCAGGCGGCCGGCGCGTGCCTCTCCCAATACGTCAACCCAACCAAGGGGCCGAACGGCGAGACGCTGACGACCGATGTCGCGCGGCTCGGCCCGGAAGATGCCGATCGCCTGCTCATCACCGTCTCGGCGACGCATGGTGCCGAGGGATTCTGCGGCGCCGGCGTGCAAACCGGAAGCTTCGCCAGTGGCCTCGCCGGCGAGCTGCCTTCCGGCACCGCCTTCGTCGCCATCCACGCCATCAACCCCTACGGCTTCGCCTGGGTGCGCCGCGTCACCGAGGAGAATGTCGATCTCAACCGCAACTTCGTCGACCACGCGAAGCCGCTGCCGCGCAATGACGGCTACGAGGAGCTGCACGACGCCATCTGTCCCCGCGAATGGAACGCAGCGAGCGATGCGGCGTCGCGCGCCCGCTTCGACGACTACGTTGCGCGCGAGGGCGCGGCGTCCTTCCAGAAAGCGCTGAGCGGCGGTCAGTACCGCCATGCCGACGGCATCTTCTACGGCGGCACGGCGCCGACCTGGGCGCGCCGGACGCTGCTCGGCATCATTGCCGAAGAGGCCGGTCCGGCGCGCGCCGTCGCCCTCATCGACTACCATACCGGACTGGGGCCCTGGGGCGAGGGCGAGAAGATCGTCACCCATCGTCCCGGCAGCGCGGCGCTGGCGCGTGCCGAGCAATGGTACGGCAACGTCACCAATCCGGCGCTCGGCACCTCGCTCTCGGCCGATCTGCACGGCGACAATCTCAACGGGCTCGAGGCGGTGCTGGCGGGCAAGGGGATCGCGTTCACCGGCATGGCGCTCGAATACGGCACGCTGCCCTTGCGCGAGGTGCTCGACGCGGTGCGCGCCGACAACTGGCTGCACCATCACGGCGCCCTCGAAAGCGCCCAGGGACGGGCGCTCAAGGCGCTGATGCGGAGGGCCTTCTACGGCGATCGCGACGATTGGAAATCGATGATCTTCGAGCAGGCCGTCGCCGCGCAGCGCGCCGCCCTCACGGGGCTGCTGGGCTAGGGCGGCGGGCAGTGGCGAGGGAGCCGAAGCTGCGCGCCGCCTTGAGGCGCAGCGCCGGCCGCTCGACGAGATGCCAGGAGAGGACGGCGAGGATCAGCGCGACCGCCGTGCCGATGAGGAAGACCTGCCACCATGTCGCCGTGCCGCCGAACGCATGAGCGACGCAAACCTCGACCGGCCAGCCATAGATATAGAGCCCGTAGGAGAAGTCGCCGAAGCGTCCCGCGCGCGGCAGGACGATGCCCTGGCTGGTCGCCAGATAGATCGCGAGATAGCCGCCGAGCAGCGCGAAGGCGAAGAGCATCTGGCCGAGAAACACCGTTGCGACGATGCCGAGTCCCGCGGCGATGGCAAGCGCGCCGCTCGGTTGGCGGCTGCACGTCACGTAGTACATCACCATGCCGACGGTAAAATACGGCAGCAGCCAGCCGAAGCCGCCGAGCCAGTCGAAATAGCTCGCCGCCAGCCCGACGATGAGCAGAACCACGGCGCTGCGCAGATCGAGCAGCCGCAGCGTGCCGAGCGCCAGCACCATGAGATAGAAATAGACCTCGAAGCGCAGCGACCAGAACGCGCCGCCGACCACGGTGCCGACGGAATTGTCGACGAAGACGACGCCGGGCAGCGATTCGTCGAAGCCCTGCATCAAGAGATTGGCGCGCAGGAAGCGCCACGTATCGGGATGCCGGAGATACTCCGCGACCGGCAAGGTGGTGACTGCCGCGCCGATCAGCACGCAGATCGCCAGGCAGACGATGAGGGCGGGGTAGATGCGCAGCAGCCGCGCCGCCAGGAAGCGCAGCGGCGCGCGCGCGCTCTCGAAGCTCTGGGTGACGAGGAAGCCGCTCATGGTGAAGAAGACGAAGACGCCGAGCAGGCCGAGAATGCCCTGATTGCTGCTCAGCATGACCAGCGGCTCGTGCTTCTGGTCGCCCTCGGCGATCAGGAAGGCATGCGAGAACAGCACGCTGAGCGCCGCGCCGAGCCGCAGGAAGTCGAAATTGGGATATCGCGCCACGCCGGAACAACGCGCCATCCGCCGCCGCTGTTCCGGCGCTTCGCAGGGCAGGAGGGAGCGCGCGGATGAGCGAGTGGCGGATGAGCGAGATGGGGAGCGGGCAGGGGGTGCTGTGGCGGGTGACGGCGACCTTGCCCGACGAGAACACGGCCAATGCGCTCGCCGCCGTGCTCGGCAGCATGGCCAATGCGGTGAGCGCCTTCGAGATGCGGCCGGGCGGCGCCTGGAAGGTCGAAGCCTATGCGACCGAGGCGCCCGATCGGTCTTCCCTTGACGCTGCCGCGGCGCTGGCTGCGCTCGCCTTCGACGTGCCGTCAGCGGCACTGCTCGACGCGCTCGCGGTCGAGCGGCTGGCGCCGCGCGACTGGGTGCGCGAGAACCAGCAGAGCTTTCCGCCGATCCGCGTCGGCCGCTTCTTCATCTACGGCTCGCATCACGACAAGGCGCCGCCTTCCGGCGCCATCGCCTTGCGCATCGACGCCGCCACCGCCTTCGGCACCGGCGAGCACGCGACGACGCGCGGCTGCCTCATCGCCCTCACGGCGCTCGGCAAGCGGCGGCGCTTTCGTCAGCCGCTCGATATGGGGACGGGGACCGGCATATTGGCGATGGCGGCGGCGCGGCGGTGGTCTTCCCCGGCGCTCGCCTGCGACATCGATGCCGGATCAGTGCATGTCGCGCGCGAGAACGTCCGGCAGAACGGGCTCGCGGCGCGTATCCGGCTGCTGCATGGCAACGGCTACCGCCATACGGCAATACGCCGCGCCGCGCCGTTCGACCTCGTCACCGCGAATATTCTGGCGCGTCCGCTCGCCGCCATGGCCGGCGACCTTGCCGCCGCCCTGGCGCCTTGCGGCGTCGCCATCCTCTCGGGCCTGCTGACGCGGCAGGTGCCGCTCGTCCTCGCCGCCCACCGCGCCCGTGGTCTGGGGCTGCGGCGGCGGATCTCGGTCGAGGGCTGGGAGACGCTCGTGCTGGAGCGCCGCCGATGCTAGGCGCGGTTCGAGGCGAGCCGGCGCGGGTTGAAGACGGCGCCGTCGATCTCGCCGCGGCTGAGGCCGATATCGGCGAGCTGGCGGTCGTCGAGCGCCATCAGCTCGCGCTGAGTGACGCGCGTGTGGTGCCACGCCAGGACGGGCCGGACAACGTGCTGGTCGATCGCGTCGAAGAGGGAGCGGAGGCCGAACGAGCCGGGGGAAAGGATTGCTCTTTCGCTAAAAGTGCGGGACATGGTGGTGATCCTCGGTCAAGAAACGTGCTGGCGCCGATGGTCGGGCGCGGTCGGGAAAATAGTCTTTTTCAGCGGTTGCATAAGATCGATTGCTGCAATGCAGCACCTCGCCCGACGCATGCGCCTCGCCACGATTTCGCCCCGTTCGTCGCCGCCTCGTCCGTGACGAACGGGGCGGCGACGAGCAGGGCGGCGGTTGCCGCCGCTGCTTCGCTGCGGCCGAAATCAGGCTGCGCGCAGGCCGCCATTGCTGTTGGCAGGACTGGCGGCTGGCGTGGCGGGTGCCGCGGTGGCGGTGCTCTGCTGGGCCTTGCAATAGACGACATAGGGGATGTCGCCGCGGCGCAGGCCGAGATCGGCCAGGATGCGGTCATCGAGGGCGTTGAGCTCGGCGAAAGCGCGCTCGCGCTCGCGCCAGGCGGTGAAACGGGCGACAATGCCGCCGAGGAAACCTGTGAGTGTCGACATGACACAGCTCCTTTCAGATGGTCGGGCTCGAGGCCCGGTGGCAAGCCAATGTTGCGGTGCACAATAGGTAGGGGTTCCCCGGCGCATAGCGAGGGCAAAGCTTGCATCGCTGCCCTTCTGCCAGCGCATGGCGCGCGTTCGTCGCCAACGACACGCCCTTGTTTGCGCATCGCCTGCGCCGTAGCCTGGATCGGCAAGCGGAGGGATTGAGCATGGATGGTCGGGAAGCGAGTCCGGATATTGCGGCGCGCGTGCGCAAGCTGCGCGAGGAGCTGGCGCGGCGCGGCCTGGCCGGCTTCATCGTGCCGCGCGCCGACGAGCATCAGGGCGAGTACGTGCCGGCGCGCGCCCGCCGCCTCGCTTGGCTGACCGGGTTCACGGGCTCGGCCGGTCTTGCCGTCGTGCTTGCCGACCGCGCCGCCATCTTCGTCGATGGCCGCTATACGCTGCAGGTGCGCGACGAGGTCCCGGCGCCGCTTTTCGAATACCGCCATCTGACCGAGCAGCCGGCCGCCGAGTGGATCGCCGCCAATCTCGGCGCCGGCCAGGTGCTCGGCTACGATCCCTGGCTGCACACGGTCGGCGAGGTCGAGCGCTATCGGACGGCCGCGGCGAAGGCGGGCGGCTCGCTGACCGCCCTGGCCGACAACCTGGTCGATGCGATCTGGCAGGACCAGCCGCCGGCGCCGCTGGCGCCGGTCGTCGCGCATGAGCTGCGCTTCGCCGGCAAGCCGGCGGCGGAGAAGCGGCACGAGATCGCCGCGGCGATGACGGCCAACGGCATCGATGCGGCGGTGCTGACGGCACCGGACTCGATCGCCTGGCTGCTCAATATCCGCGGCGGCGACGTCGCGCGCACGCCCTTGCCGCTCTCCTTCGCCATCCTCAACCGCGATGCCTCGGTCGAGCTCTTCGTCGACCGGCGCAAGCTCGCCGCCGGCATGGAGAATCACCTCGGCAACGAGGTCGCGGTGCAGCCGCCCACCGAGTTCGGCCCGGCGCTCGATCGGTTGGGCAGTGCCGGCAAGCGCGTCCAGCTCGATCCTGGCTCCGCCTCGGCCTGGATCTTCGGGCGGCTCGAAGCCGCCGGCGCCGCGCTGCAACGTGCCCCCGATCCGTGCCAGCTGCCGAAAGCCTGCAAGAACCCGGTCGAGCTCGCCGGCACGCGGGCGGCGCATCACCGTGACGGCGCCTCGCTCACCCGATTCCTTGCCTGGTTGGCGCGCGAGGCGTCTGGCGGCACGCTCGGCGAGATCGCCGCCTCCGACCGGCTCGAGGCAATTCGCCGCGAGGGCGAGAATTTTCGCGACCTCAGCTTCGACACGATCTCCGGTGCCGGCTCAAACGGCGCCATCGTGCATTACCGCGCCTCGCCGCAGAGCGAGAAGCGCCTCCTTTCCGGCACGCTCTATCTGCTCGATTCCGGCGCGCAATATCTCGACGGCACCACCGACGTCACCCGCACCGTGGCGATCGGCGAGCCGAGCGACGAGGCGCGCGACCGCTTCACCCGCGTCCTCAAGGGCCATATCGCCCTCGCCACCTGCCGCTTCCCCGCTGGCACCACGGGATCGCAGCTCGACGTGCTGGCGCGCCACGCGCTCTGGCAGGTCGGGCTCGATTTCGACCATGGCACCGGCCACGGAGTCGGCAGCTATCTCAATGTCCATGAGGGGCCGCAGCGCATCTCGAAGCTGCCCAACACGCAGCCGCTGCTGCCCGGCATGATCGTCTCGAACGAGCCCGGCTACTACAAGACCGGCGCCTACGGCATCCGCATCGAAAATCTCGTCGTCGTCACGCCGTGCGGCGATCTGCCTGATGCCGAGCGCGAGATGCTGTGCTTCGAGACGCTGACCCTGGCGCCGATCGACCGCAATCTCGTCGCCCCGACGCTGCTGACCGTTGACGAGATCGCCTGGCTCGACGCTTATCATGCCCGGGTGCGCGAGACGCTGACCCCCGGGCTCGACACGCCGACGGCGCAATTCCTTGCCGCGGCGACACAGCCGATCGGGAGAGCAGCGTCTTCATCGTAGCTTAAGGCCTCTGCACCGCGATCGTCTCGGACACGCCGAAGATGTGCGACGACACCTCCTGCGTCGCCGTCGCGGCCTCCTGCACGTTGCGGGCGATTTCCTGCGTCGCGCCCTCTGCTCCTCGCAGGAATCCGAAGCGCTGCGCAGCAAGGTCGACAGCTTCCTGCTGCAGATCAAGGCGGCCTGAGCGCGACGCACGGCGTCACCGCCCTTCGATCAACGCGAGGAACGCCTCCTCGTCGAGCGTGGTGACGCCGAGCGCCGCCGCCTTCGCGGCCTTCGAGCCAGCATCGGCGCCGACGACGACATAGTCAGTCTTCGCCGATACCGATGAGGTGACGTTGGCGCCGAGCGCCTCGGCGCGCGCCTTCGATTCGGCCCGCGTCATCTTCTCGAGCGTGCCGGTGAAGACGATCGTCTTGCCGGCGATCGGCGATGCGGTGCCGGACGGGGCGCTGACCGCAGTCACCTCGTGGAGCTCGCCGAGGAGGTCCTCGATGGCCGCGACATTGTGCTTCTCGCGGAAGAAGTCGGTGATGTCGCCGGCGACGCTGCCGCCGATCTGGCTGATATTGGTGAGGTCGCGATAGGCCTCGCCCTCGCGGTCCTCGCGTTCCCGTTCCGCCGCGGCCGCCAGCATCGCCTTCAGCCACGCCTCGACGGTGCCGTAGTGACGCGCCAACAGCTTGGCGGTCGCCTCGCCGACCTGGCGGATGCCGAGCGCGTAGATCAGGCGATCGAGCGAGATCGTGCGGCGGCGCTCGATCGCCTGCAGCAGGTTGCGGGTCGAGACCTCGCCCCAGCCTTCGCGCTCGCGGATCGCCGCCGCATGGGCGTGGAGACGGAAGATGTCGGCGGGCTGGCGGATGAGCTTGTCGGTCCAGAAGGCCTCGACATTCTTCTCGCCCATCCCCTCGATGTCGAAGGCAAGGCGCGAGCAGAAATGGATGATCCGCTCGACGCCCTGAGCCGGGCAGAC
>DATAQP010000443.1:0-7407 GCA_036264595.1 Allostellaceae bacterium | reverse complement strand
GACGACCAAGGACCTGGTCGGCACCCATGCCGTCTACACCTTCAAGCCGGGCGAGCGCTACGGCGTCGACGAGCGCTCGCGCGTCATGGTCAAGCTCGAGAAGGGAACGTGGAAGCTGCTGCCGTAGAGCAGCGGCTATGTCCTTCGACTTCGCTCAGGACGAGGGGAATGGTTAAGGGAAAGCTCCCCTCATCCTGAGCCTGTCGAAGGATCCGGTCCGAGACGGAGCGTCGCCATCGGGTAGTGGGTGTTGCCGCCGGTGAAGGGCGGGAATTTGGAGAAATCGATGCGCATCTCGTGACGCACCGGCGAGTTGAGCGCGGCGTTGAGCGAAGCCGCGTCGTCGAACACCACCTTATTGCGCTGCATGTAATCGACCCGCCGCCACGGCAGGAAGCCGCACCAGTCGAGCCTGGTGTAGATCTCGAGCTCGCGAATGCCGGGGAAGCGCTTCATGATCGGCGAATGCTGCGCGATGTAGTGGCTGAGCCAGAGGTGGAGATTCTCCGCCATCCCCTCGTAGGAGACGAGATAGGTGCAGGCGAGCTCGCCCGGCTTGGTGCGGAACGCGGGCTCGGGCACCGCGAAGCTGCGCACCACCATCGCCTGCTGCGTCGCCTCGGCGGCGGCGAGGCCGGGAAACTCCGGGGCCGACGCCAGCGCCTGGAGATGCCCGTCCTGCGCCAGCGCCGCCTCAAGCGCCTCGATGTCGGAGAAATAGAGCTGCGCCGCGAAGAAGGGGGGCGGCTCGTCTTTCAGATAGGGATCGTGCGCGCGCGCCGGGGTGAAGATCAGCGCCTTCTTGAGCCCCGGCGTCGCCCGCATGAGCGCGGCGAAGCGCGCCTGCTCCGCCGCGCCGAGCCGCGTCCCGGGATCGCCGCGATGACGGAAGGTCAGGAAATAGGCGATCATTTCTTCGTCATCGTCGCCGGCAGGATCCAGCCATTGCCGTAGGCGGTGAAGCCCACCGTATCACGATACGCCACCGTGCTGACGCCCTGCAGCAGCGGCATGGCATAGCCCTTCTCGACGACTGACACGTTGAGGTCGCGATAGCCCTGGATGCGCTTCTCGTAATTGGTCTCGCCGAACAATTTGGCGATCGGCTCGGCGATGTCGTCGCTCTTCCACGCCGAGAAGCGCAGCTTGGGATTGAGGATGTAGCCGGTATAGATCTCGGGATCGCCGGTGTCGTTGCCCCAGCGATAGAGCGTCGCCTCGGGCATCTTGCCGGCATGGTTGAGCTCGTAATATTTGGCGAGCTCGATGACCTCGATATCGGCCTCGATGCCGATCTTCTTCCACATGCCTGAGATCGCCCGCGCCATCTCGAAATCGTTGGGGAAGGCGCCGTTGGTGGTGAAGAAATGGATCTTCGCCGGCTTGCCCGGAGCGAAGCCCGATTTCGCCAGGTACTCTTTCGCCTTGTCGAGGCTGAAGGGAAACGAGAACCCGTCGACATAGCCGGGCGAGCCGGGCACGGCGAGGACCGAGATCGGCGTCGCGGCGCCGTTGAAGAACGCCTTGGAGATCGCCTGCTTCTCGATCGCGTGATGGGCGGCGAGGCGTACATTGGCGTCGGTGAAGGCGCCGGTATTGGCGATCTGCAAGAGGATGATGTCGGTGAAGGGATCGATGCGCCCCTTGATTCCGGCAACCTCGTTGAGCCGCACCGTCTCGCGGATCGGCAGCTGCGTCGTGATGTCGGCGTCGCCCGATTGCACCGCGGCGGCGCGTGCGCTCGGGTCCTTGACGATCTGGAAGACGACACGCTTGATCGCCGGCGCCTTGCCCCAGTACTTGTCGTAGGCTTCGAGCACGATGCGCGAATCGCGCTGGTATTCGACGATGCGATAGGGGCCGGAGCCGATCGGCTTGGCGAGGAATCCTTCCTTGCCGACGCTCTCGAAATATTTCTTCGGCATGATGAAGCTGCCGAGGAAGGCCCACCATTCCGGCGCCGTCGGCATCGCCGCGGAGAATTTCACCACAGCCTTGGTCGGCGAGGCGATCTCGATGTCGGAGATCTTGCTCCACACGCCTGATGTCGCAAGCTGCGGATCGGCCTTCTGGCGCTCGAGGAAGCTAAAGCGGAAATCCTCGGCGGTCAGCTTGTCGCCATTATGGAAGGTGACGTCGCCGCGAAAGGTGAGCTCGATCGCCCGCCCATCCTCGCCGAGCCATTTCCACTCCTTGATCACGTTGGGCGCGAGCTTGAGGTCGGCGGTATAGGTCAGCGGCGAGTCGAAGACCGATTTGAAGATGGACATGGCGAGCGGGAAAGTATGCGCCACCGGGTCCCAGCTCGGCACGTCGACCGGATAGGCGACGACCAGGCTGTCGGAAGCGGCGCGCGCCTGATCCGTTGACGCGGCGAGCGCGAGACAGGCGGCGAGCGCCCCGGCTGCAATGCGTCTAATCATCATCATCCCCTCTCCTCCAGCCCTGCGGCATGCAGCGCGCCGGAGTCCCAGAGCCCGTGCTGGAGATCGAAGACCAGCGCGTCGGGCCGTGCCTCGCCGGCGAGCCCCGCCGCCGCCGGCGAGCCCGAGACCAGCCAGAGGCCGCAAGCCGATCCGCCTTTTCGCAACGTCTCGAGGACCGGGTTGCCCACGACGAGAGCCTCCGCTTGGTTACTTCACCGCCTGCGCTTCTCTCGGTACAGTAGCGCGTTCCGTCGATCGCGCAAATTGCCTCGCTCGATCGCTAGCGATCTTTGAAGGGGGCATTCTCGATGATGGCAACTTTGTCCCGCCGACGGCTTCTCCAGCTCACCGCCGCGCCGGCGGCGCTCGCCGGGCTCGGCCTCCCTGCCTGGGCGCAGGCGCGCGATGCCATCGCCATCGCCTTTCCGACCGACGTTCCGACCTGGGACCCCAATGCGCGGGTGCTGGCTGATGGCGCGGGTCGATCCGATGACCGACATCATGCTGCTGCAAGGGCTATTCCATCCCGCTCTTCCAGGGCATCAAGACGGTCGCCTACCAGCAGGCGCTGCAATGGACGAAATACGACAACGGCTGGATCCTGCCGCAGAGCTACGCGTTGAAGGGATGAGATAGTCGCGTTGGATACTCAGTCTGCGTCCTTCGAGACGCGCCTTTCAGGCGCTCCTCAGGATGAGGTACATCGTGACTGCCATGCACCAAGGCTCCTCATCTTGAGGAGGCCGCGCAGCGGCCGTCTCGAAGGACGCACACTGCCGGTGCGAGCAATCATCGCATGACCGCCACCGCCCTCGCCCTGCTCGCGCGCCGCCTGCTCACCGCCTTGCCGATCATGCTGATCGTCGCGGCGCTCGTCTTCACCGTGCTGCGGCTGCTGCCGGCCGATCCGCTCGGCATGTCGCTGCCGCCCAATGCGAGCCAGGCCGATGTCGCGGCGATGCGCGCCGAGATGGGATTCGACCGGCCGATCGCCGCGCAATTCGCCATATGGCTCCGGCATCTCGCCGAGGGCGATCTCGGCACATCGATCCATTTCCGCCGCCGCGTCGTCACCATGATCCTGACCGCGCTGCCGACCACGCTCGAGCTGGTCGCCGCCGGCCTCGTCCTCGGCATCGCGCTCGGCATCGTCTGCGGCATGGCGATGTTCGCCTGGCGCGGCACCTTGCGCGAGCAGCTCGTCGAGCTCGGCAGCACATTGGTGATGTCGGTGCCGGAATTCCTCTGGGCCATATTGCTCATCCTCGGCATCGGCGTCGGGCTCGGCCTCCTCCCCTTCATCGGCCGCATCGATCCGCAGGTGACGGTGCCGGCGACGACCGGTTTCCTTCTTGTGGACAGCCTTATCGCGCTGCGCCCGGCGGCGTTCCTCAGCGTCCTCGCCCATCTCGCTCTGCCGGCCCTCGCCCTCGCTCTCGCCCTGGCGCCGCTCATCATGCGCGTGCTGCGCTCCAGCCTGATCGACACCTATCTTGAGGATTACATCACCCTGGCGCGGTTGCGCGGAATCGGCGAGCGTCGCATCCTCTGGCGCCACGCCCTCAAGAACGCCGCTCTGCCGACGCTCAGCCTGATCGGCGTCCAGGCCGGCTTCATGTTCGGCGGCACGCTGCTCGTCGAGGTGATCTATGCCTATCCCGGGCTCGGCAGCCTGATGGTCGACGCCGTGCGCAATCACGACCTGCCGCTCATCCAGGGCATCGCGCTGACCGATTGCGTCATCGTCCTCGCCGTCAACACGTCGGTCGATATTCTCTACCTCGTGCTGAACCCCAAGCTGCGGAAACAGTGAGGCGATGCCGCCCCTGCTCCGCCGCGTCCTGACCGAGCCGCGCGCCGTGATCGGCGGCGTCATCCTCCTGCTCGTTCTTTTCGTCGCGCTGCTCGCCCCCGCCCTGGCGCCGCACGATCCCGCCGAGCAGGATCTGCTGCGCACCCTGCTGCCGCCCGCTTGGCTTCCCGGCGGTGACTGGGACTTCCCGCTCGGCACCGACAGTCTCGGCCGCTGCACCCTGTCGCAGCTCATCTTCGGCGCCCGCGTCGCCATGATCGTCGCCATCGCTGCGGCTTCGGGCGCCGCCATCCTCGGCACGATCCTCGCCTTGCTCGCCGGCTATTTCGGCGGCGCGGTCGACTGGCTGATCTCTCGCGCCGTCGATATCTGGATGTCCTTCCCGCCGGTCGTGCTGTCGCTCATCTTCATGGTCGGCCTCGGCGCCGGCCTCGCCAATGTCATCCTCGCCATCGTCATCGTCGACTGGACGCGGTTCTGCCGCATCGTGCGCAGCGAGGTGCTCGCGGTCGCCAAGCGCGACTACGTGCCGGCCGCACGGCTCGTCGGCTTCAGCCATCTCCAGATCATCGTCAAGGAGATCCTGCCGGCGGTGACGCCGCTGCTCCTCACCTTGATCAGCATCGAGATGGGCATCGCCGTCATCGTCGAGGCGATCCTCTCCTTCGTCGGCCTATCGGTCGAGCCGAACGTGCCGGCCTGGGGCGTCATGATCGCCGATGCGCGGCAATACATGTACCAGGCGGAATGGGGCCTCATCCTGCCGGTGCTCGGCATCTTCGTCACCGTGCTCGGCGCCAACCTGCTCGGCGACGGGCTGCGCCGCAGCCTCGATCCACGCCTGGTGCGGCGGGTGGCGGCGTGACGCTGCTCGCGGCCGAAGGCCTGACGCTCAGCGTCGTTATCGGCGGCAGCACAATACCAGTGCTGCGCGATATCAGCTTCGCGCTGCAGCCCGGCAAGATGCTCGGCCTCGTCGGCGAGTCGGGCGCCGGCAAGTCGATGATCGGCCGCATCATCGGGCAGAACCTGCCGCACGGCTTTCGAATCACCGCCGGCTCGCTCAGCTTCGACGGCACGGATCTCCTCGCCCTGCCTCGGGACCGCCATCGCGCTCTGCTCGGCGACCGCATCGCCTTCGTGCCGCAGGAGCCGCTCTCCGCGCTCAACCCCGTCCTCACCATCGGCCAGCAATTCGCCGAGCATCTGCGACGTCTCGGCATCGCGCGGCGCGAGCGCTACAACAGAGCCGCCGCGCTGCTCGCAGAGGTGAAGCTGCCCGACGCCGCTTCGCTATTGCACCGCTATCCCTTCCAGCTCTCCGGCGGGATGTGCCAGCGCGTGCTGCTCGCCCTCGCCTTCGCCAGCGATCCCGCGCTCATCGTCGCCGACGAGCCGACCACGGCGCTCGACGTCTCGACCCAGGCGCATATCGTCACCCTGCTGCGCCGCCTGCAGGCATCGCGCGGCACCGCAATTGTCTTCATCACCCACGATCTGCGCCTCGCCGCCCATCTCTGCGACGAGATCATCGTCCTCTATGCCGGCGACGTCGTCGAGCGCGGTCCGGCGAAAGAGATCTTCGCCGCGCCGCGCCATCCCTATACCAGCGCGCTGCAGCGCGCCAACCCACCGCTCAGCGGCCCGCGCCACGGGTTGCCCTCGCTGCCCGAAAACATGCCCGGGATCGGCGCCTTCGCCGGCATTCCGGGCTGCCGCTTCGCGCCGCGCTGCCCGGTCGCCGATCCCGCCTGTCGCGATGCGCTGCCGGAATTGCGCGAGATCGCCGAGGGTCATTTCGCGCGCTGCTCGCCGCGCTGCCTCGACGGCCACGCCGCCGAGGTGGCGCTGGAGCCAATCATCGCCGATGCGGCGATTGCGTCAGGGCAGCCGATCCTGCGCATCGATGACGTGTCGAAGATCTTTCGCGCCCAGCGCAGTCTGTTGAAGGGCGGCCGCCCTATTACCGCGGTGCGCGCGGCAAGCCTCAGCGTCGCGCCCGGCGAGTTCGTCGGCATCGTCGGCGAGAGCGGCAGCGGCAAGTCGACCCTGGCGCGGCTCGTCATGGGGCAGGAGGCGCCGAGCGCCGGTCGCATCGAGCTCGCCGGACACGCGATGACGCAGGCGAAGACCGATTGGGCTTCGCGCATCCGCACCGTGCAGATGATCTTCCAGGATCCGCAATCGGCGCTCAACCCGCGCCGCACCATCGGCAGCCTGGCGACCCAGGCACTCGAGGCCCAGCATCACAGAGAGGCGCATCACGCGGAACCGCGCGCCGCGCGCCAGGCGCGGGCGCTCACGCTGCTGCGCGAGACCGGCCTTCCGGCCGAGCTGGCGCCGCGCTTTCCGCCGCAGCTCTCGGGCGGCCAGCGCCAGCGCGTCAACATCGCCCGCGCCCTCTGCACGACGCCGCCCCTCCTCGTCGCCGACGAGATCGTCTCCGGCCTCGACGTGCTGGTCCAGGCGCAGATCCTCAACCTCCTCCTGCGCCTGCGCGAGACGCACGGCATCGCCCTCCTCTTCATCTCGCACGATCTCTCGGTGGTGCGCTATCTCTGCAGCCGCGTCGTCGTCATGCATCGCGGCGAGATCGTCGAGGACGGCGCCACCGAGCAGGTCTTCTCGGCGCCGCGCCACGCCTATACGAAATCGCTCCTCGCCGCCGTCCCCCCCGACGCGCTCGACAGACCGTGGCCGCCGGAGGGCATCGCGGATGTGGCGCTCGGGAGCTGAGGAGAGGGGAATTCAAGATTCCTCATTCAGTGGTGGAATTGTTGGCAGAAGTGTCCGACTGGAGCGACGCTCCCGGAATTCCGCAAGATGCTCTTGAAAGAATGGTCCGTTTATTACTTCATTGGGACCGGAATATTCTTGCGTCTCAAGATCGTCTTCGGTGAAGTGGCGCTCAATCATTCGTAGGGATGCCACCATCTCTTTTTGAAGGCCCATGATTCGCTGATAGAGAGCCTTGAGTGTCGGCACTGAAATGTCGACCTCGTAAGGCTTCCCGTGCTTGATTGAGGTACGCGCAATTTTGGCTTTTGGATCGTGGATTTTTGCATGCACGACAGCATCACGATACGTCTTCAGAACTCCGATCTCGCCCAAAGTTTCGGCGATTAGGCTTGCCGGCTCACCAGCAAGAGTCGGCGATCCGGCGCATAT
>DATAQP010000420.1:0-8092 GCA_036264595.1 Allostellaceae bacterium | reverse complement strand
CGCCTCGCTGCGCGCTGCGCGGAATCCCTCGCGCAGCTCGGCATCGTCATGGGCGATGCGCATGCCCTTGCCGCCGCCGCCGGCCGAAGCCTTGATCATGACGGGATAGCCGATCTCGCCGGCGATGCGCGTCGCCTCTTTGTCGTCGGCGATAATGCCGAGATGGCCGTGCACCGTCGAGACGCTGGCCGCCTTGGCCAGCTTCTTCGATTCGATCTTGTCGCCCATCGCCGCCATCGCCGATGGCGAGGGGCCGATGAAGACGATCCCGGCTTCCTCCAGCGCCGTCGCGAAATCAGCCTTCTCCGACAGGAAGCCATAGCCGGGATGCACCGCCTCGGCGCCGGTCTGGCGGCAGGCCTCGATGATGCGGTCGCTGCGCAGATAGCTCTCGGAGGATTGCGGCGGCCCGATGCGTACCGCCTCGTCGGCCTCGCGGACATGGAGAGCGTCGGCATCGGCATCGGAATAGACCGAAACCGTCTTGATGCCCATGCGCCGTGCCGTGCGGATCACCCGACAGGCGATTTCGCCGCGATTGGCGATGAGTATTTTCTTGAACATAGAGCTACCTAGAGCGGGATGTTCGCGTGCTTCTTCCAGGGGTTGCTGAGCTTTTTCTTGCGCAGCATGGCAAGCGAGCGGCAGATGCGGCGGCGGGTGCCGCGCGGCGTGATGACGTCGTCGAGGAAGCCGCGGCTGCCGGCGACGAAGGGGTTGGCGAATTTGGCGCGATACTCTTCGGTGCGCGCCTCGATCTTGGCGGGATCGCCGGCATCGCCGCGGAAGATGATCTCGACGGCGCCCTTGGGGCCCATGACGGCGATCTCGGCGGTCGGCCAGGCGAAGTTAACGTCGCCACGCAAGTGCTTGGAGCTCATGACGTCATAGGCGCCGCCATAGGCCTTGCGCGTGATCACCGTCACCTTCGGCACGGTCGCCTCGGCGAAGGCGAAGAGCAGCTTGGCGCCATGCTTGATGATGCCGCCATATTCCTGCGCCGTGCCGGGCAGGAAGCCGGGCACGTCGACGAAGGTCAGGATCGGGATGTTGAAGCAGTCGCAAAACCGCACGAAGCGTGCCGCCTTCTTGGCGCTGTCGATATCGAGGCAGCCGGCGAGCACGAGCGGCTGGTTGGCGACGATACCCACCGTCGAGCCCTACATGCGGGCGAAACCGATGAGGATGTTCCTGGCATAATTCGGCTGCAACTCGAAGAAATCGCCTTCGTCGACGATCTTCTCAATCAGCTCCTTCATGTCATAGGGCTTGTTCGGATTGGCCGGGATCAGCGTGTCAAGCGACGGCTCGATCCGCTCCGGACTGTCGGCGCTCGGCCGCACCGGCGGCTTGTCGCGGTTGGAAGCGGGCAGGAAATCCATGAAGCGGCGGAGCTGTAGCAGCGCCTCGACATCGTTCTCGAAGGCGAGATCGGCGACGCCCGAGCGGGTCGTATGCGTCACCGCCCCGCCGAGCTCCTCCTGGGTGACCGTCTCATGGGTCACCGTCTTGACGACTTCCGGGCCCGTCACAAACATATACGAGCTGTCCTTCACCATGAAGATGAAGTCGGTCATGGCCGGCGAGTAGACGGCGCCGCCGGCGCAAGGTCCCATGATCAGCGAGATCTGCGGCACCACGCCCGAGGCCTCGACATTGCGCTGGAAGACATCGGCATAGCCGGCGAGCGAGGCGACGCCTTCCTGGATGCGGGCGCCGCCGCTGTCATTGAGGCCGATGACCGGGGCGCCGACCTTCATCGCCTGGTCCATGATCTTGCCGATCTTCTCGGCATGGGCCTCGGAGAGCGAGCCGCCGAAGACGGTGAAATCCTGGCTGAAGACGAAGACGAGGCGGCCATTGATCGTGCCGTAACCGGACACGACGCCGTCGCCCGGGATCTTCTGCTCGGCCATGCCGAAATCCGCCGAGCGGTGCTCGACGAACATGTCCCATTCCTCGAAACTGTCGGTATCGAGCAGCACCTCCAGACGCTCGCGCGCCGTCAGCTTGCCCTTGCCGTGCTGCGCCGCGACCCGCTTCGTCCCGCCGCCGGCGCGTGCCGCCGCCCGCTTGTCGTCGAGTTGGCGCAGAATGTCCGGCATGGGCGATGGCTCCGTATGGCCGCTTTGGCGATCCATTCGGGAGATATCATCAACCGAAAGAGAGTGCCAGCCTACATCGGCTGGTCGGTGCCGGGTGGCGTCTCGGGCCAGGCGCTGGGCGGGGCGGTGTCGCCGGGACCGAGCGCGCGCTGGACCATGACGCTGTCGGCCCAATGGCCGAACTTGAAGCCGACCGAGGGCAGCAGCCCGACTTGGTGGAAACCGCAGGTCTCATGCAGGCGCAGCGACGGCTGGTTGGCGGCGTCGATATAGCCGATCATCTGGCGATAGCCGGCGGCGGCGCAGGCATCGATCAGCGCCGGCAGCAGGATGCGGCCGATCCCGGCATGAACGTGGTCGTGATGGACGTAGATCGAGTGCTTGACCGTATAGCGATAGGCCGGGCGCTTGCGGAACGGCACGGCATAGGCATAGCCGGCGACGATGCCGTCGAGATCGGCGACGAGATGCGGCAGGCGCCGCTTGCGCATGCTCTTGCGCCGGCGCTTCAGCTCCTCCGCCGGCATCGTCTCGGCCTCGTAGCCGCCGAGATCGCCGACCCCGTTCGCGACATGATAGGCATAGATGGCGAGCATCGCCGGGACGTCCTCGTCGGTCGACGGGCGGACGGCGATGTTGAGCGCTGCTGGCGCCATTCTCGTCTACTCGCGCATCACATAGGTATAGAAGCGGATCGTGCCATCGGGCTCGATCTTGCGAAAGAGTCCCTGGATCTCGGCCTCGAAGCCGGGAAAGCGGTTGGCGCCGCGCTCGAAGACCTTGAGGTAGTCGAGCATCGGCTGGGCGCGCTTGCCGAGCCGCTCGCCCGGGACGATGGTGGCGATCCCCGGCGGGTAGATGACGAAGAGGGTGGTGGCGACGCGCCCGGCGATCTGGTCGATCGGCAGATAGTCGACCTTGTTGCGCACCAGCTGGCGCACCGCCTCGTGCGGCGGCATCGCCATCTCGGGCAGATGCTCGGGGGCGAATTGCGCGCGCTGCAGCGCATTGGTTCCGGCCTCGCGGTAGAAATCGTGCATCTCGCCGCAGAGCTCGCGTAGCCGCCGGCCGCGATAGCGCCCGGGCCGCCGTCGCACGAATTCCGGCATGACGTCGTCGAGCAGCGCATTGGCATCGTGCAGCCGCTTGAAGGCGACGAGCGTGCTGAGCAGCGTGCCCGCCTTGCTCGATTCGACCCCGGGGGTGACCAGGAAGAGCAGCGAGTTGAGGTCGTTCTTCTCGGGAACGACGCGATTCTCGCGCAGGAACTGCGCGACCACCGGCGCGGGAATGCCGTAGCTCTCATAGGCGCCGGTCCGGCGGTCGAAACCCGGGGTCAGCACCGTCAGCTTGTTGGGGTCGGTCATCGCGAAGCCGGCGGCGACATGGCCGAAACCGTGCCAGGCGGCGCCGGGCGCGAGTTCCCAATAGCGCGGATTGCTGGCGAGGTCGTCCGTCGGCACGTCCTCCCAGGCGATGTCGCGCGGCATCTCGTCGCTGCCGGATGCCGGCATGGTGACGCGATCGGGGACGAAGGGCTCGAAGAACCAGCGGCGCTCGGCATCCTTCTCCTTCTCGTCGAACTCGCGCTTGATCGCCCGCATCTTCTTGCGGAGCTCGATGCCGAGGCGGATCGTGTCGTCCCACAGCACCTCCCCTGAGCGCCCCCGCATCATCTGCGCGCCGACATCGAGCGAGGCGAAGAGCGGATAGAAGGGCGAGGTCGAGGCGTGCAAGAGGAAGCTCTCGTTGAAGCGGCGATGCTCGACGCGGCGCGGCTGGTCGGTGATGTGGCGGTCGCGGACATGGATCTGCGAGGCCTGCGAGAAGCTGGCGAGTTGCTTGTGGGTCGATTGGGTAGCGATGATCCCCGGCGCCTTGTCGCCGAGATTCTTCAGCCCCATGGCGAAGCGGCCGGCGTAGAGCGGATGGAACTTCATGAAGCCGGCCCAGGCCTCGTCGAAGAGGATGTAGTCGCAGAGATGCCCGATCCGCTCGAGGATGATCTCGGCGTTGTAGATCGTGCCGTCATAGGTGCATTGCTCGATGATGGCGACGCGGAACGGCCGCTTGCGCTGCCATGCCTCGGGATCCTTGACCAGCGGGTTGGCGCGGATGCTCTCGCGGATCACCGCCTCGTTCAGCGCCTCGTGGTACATCGGTCCGATCAGCCCATAGGCGTTGCGGTCGGTCGGCAGGAAGATCGGGATGCCGCCGCCGAGAAACAGCGCGCCGTGATGCGCCGCCTTGTGGTTGTTGCGGTCGAAGAGGACGAGATCATCCTCCGCCACCAGGGCGCAGAGCGCGATCTTGTTGGAGGCCGAGGTGCCGTTGAGGACGAAATAGGTCTTCTCGGCGCCGAAGATCGCCGCGGCTTCCTTCTGGGCCTGCAGGGCGGGGCCTTCATGGACCAGGAGATCGCCGAGCTCGAGCACCGAATTGTCGAGATCGTCGCGGAACACCGCCTCGCCGAGATGCTCGACGAAGATCCGCCCGATCGGGCTGCGATTGTAGAAGATGCCGCCATTGTGGCCGGGGCAGGTCCAGAGCTGGTTGCCCTGCTCGGCATAGTCCACGAGGGCGCCGAAGAACGGCGTCTTCAGCGTCTCGGCGTATTGCTTGAGCCGGCTGACCAGGTTCTTGGCGATGAACTCGGGCGTTTCCTCGGCGAGGAAGACATAGCCGTCGATGAAGTCGAGCACATCGACCGGAATGTCCTCGAAGCGCTTGCGCCGGACCAGGAGGAGGATCGGCATCTCGAGACCGCGCCGGCGCATCAGATTGATCAGCGCCGCCGTCTTGCCCTCGAGGCCCTTCTTGCCCCAGTCGACCAGGATGCAGCCGATCGCCGCGTCGGTCTGCACGGCGATCTCGGCATCCTCGACGCGGCGGGCCTTGATCACATGAAAGCCGAGGCGCTCGACCGCCGTGCTGATCTCCCGCAAGCGCGAGCCTTCGAGGTCCTCGACATCGAAGGCCGGGGCGCAGACGAGGAAGCTGAACCGCTGAAAGAAATCCATCGCCACCGCCCCGTTCATGCTGCGTGTTGGTGCTGCGGCAAACTTCGTTGCTAAACGTGACAATTGGATGGCAGCGCGGCGGTTGTTTCATGCCGAATCCCTTGTGACGGGGGCAGTCCCGGTGACGGGGCCGGTCCCGCGCAAGACCGCGCGGCATCCATTTGTCGTCTCCCTAGTCCGATGCGTTGCCGATCTCGAGCAGACGCTCCCGTAGCCACGCCGCGAAATCCTCCTCGGCGAGCGTGCCGGCGGCAAGGGAGAGCATCGCTTGCAGCGCATCGGCCATGTCCGCCTCGACATCGTAGCCGTTGAGGTCGAGGAAGGTGGTGGCAAGCAGCCAGGCGGCTCGCTTGTTGCCGTCGACGCAAGGATGGTTCCGCGAGATCCCTCCGGCATAGCATGCGGCGAGAGTGGCAATGTCGGGCGTGCCGTAGGCGAGCAATTGGTGCGGCCGCGCCAGAGCCGATTCGAGGAGCGCCATATCGCGCAACCCATCGGGGCCGCCATGCTCGGCGATCTGGAGATCGTGGATGGCGAGGGCGGCACGCAAGCCGACCCAGCGATAGTCCATGCGTTATTTCGCCAGCTCGCGCAGCAGCGGCCGCCATTTCTTGGCCATCTTGCGCGCCGATGCCATCTCCTGCGCGAGCGCGGGATCGTAATTGACGATACGGTATCCGCCCGGCGCCTCGGTCAGATAGATCGCGTCGCCCTCCGCGACCTTGAGGCGCTCGAGTGCTTCCTTCGGCAGGATGATGCCGAGCGATCCGCCGACCTTGCGCACTTTGAATGAGATCATCCATTCCTCGCTGTTATAATTATTCTTATAACTTCTAATATGACAGGTCAACTAATATGACAGGTCAACCGAAACGATGCCGTCGTTTCCCCGGCAACGGAGCATCTGGCCGTCCGACGATGCTTGGCGCTATGTTGGCCTGAACTTGCGGAAAGGCACGCATGACTGGCGCTATCACCCCCATCGAAGGCCCGACCGTCTGGCAGGGTCCGCTGATCGACTACCGCAAGGAGGGCATGCATGTGCTCTCCGTTGCAGAGATCGCCGAGATCGACGCCGCGCTGGCACATCTCCGCTCGCTCGGCGAGCTCGATTTCCCCGCCATAACGCCGGCGAGCTTTCCGCTGCCGCGGCTCGGCGCCGTCCTCGGCGGGCTCGCCGACGATCTCCATCGTGGCAGGGGCTTCCTGCTGCTGCGCGGCCTGCCCCGCGAGCGCTACGCGCTCGACGATATCGCCCGCATCTATTTCGGCCTGGGGGCCTATCTTGGCCGGACGCTGCCGCAATCCTACCAGGGAGAGCTGCTCGGCCATGTCATCGATGTCAGCGACATCGAGAGCCAGGCGCGCGGCTACCATGCCGGCGGCGCGCAGGGCATGCACACCGACAATTGCGACATCGTCGCGCTGATGTGCGTGCGTGCGGCGAAATCGGGCGGCGTCAGCCGGATCGCCAGCGTCGCCGCCATCCACAACCGGCTGCTCGCGGAACGCCCCGATCTGCTGGCGGCGCTCTACGACCACTATGTCTTCCGCCGCATGGAGCTCGACGCCGAGTTCGGCTCCGGCGTTCTGGTGAAAAAGGTGGTGATCTTCTCGCGGCGGAGCGGCGCGCTCACCTGCAACGTCTCCGGCAGCTATCCGCGCCGCGCCGTCGCCGCCGGCGATGCGGTGATGACCCCGCTGCAGAGCGAGGCGCTCGACGCGCTGCAGCGCCTCGCCGGCTCGCCGGAGTTCCATCTCGACATGAGCATCGGCGAGGGCGACATCCAGTTTCTCAACAACCGCACCGTACTGCACGGCCGCACCGGCTACGAGGACTGGCCGGAGGTCGCGAGGCGCCGCCATCTCATGCGCATGTGGCTCACGGTACCGTCCTGGCCAGGCTTGCCGGAGAATCAGGGTATGCACACGGCGGCGGACCATGCGCTCTGGCTGCGTCAACGCCGTCCCTTGATGGAGCTGCCCTCGCGCTATCTCGCGGAGATGGCGGGACGCAAAGCCGCGCTGGCGAGCTAGGCGCAAAACCACTCCGCCCCGTGCGATCTTCCGCAGATCGTTACTGCGGCGCGCGCGGGTTCTGGGTCGGGTCGTAGACGATGTTGAGCCGGAAATTCTGATACCAGCTCACCATCGCGTCGTTGTCCTTGGGCACGTTTTTCCGGTCGATGGGGCCGCGCGGGCCCCAGAAGACGAAGCCGAAATTGGGATGTGCGTTGGTCACCCAATCGTGCACCTGACTCGACACGCCGACCGAGAGTGTGCCGCTGCCTGCCGGAAGCGTCACGTCATTGTCGGCGTTCATCTGGTTGTTGAAGGGCTGCGTCGCCATGCCGTTCATCGTCGCGACAGAGTTTGGCGGCGACGAGCTGACGGTCTCGCCGTTCACCCGTGAGACGAAGTTGACGGTATCGAACATCAATGTGGCGGCGCCGATCGAATCGAATTGGCTGAGATCGAAGCGGATGCCGGCGCGGAAATTCGACGCGCGCAGATCATCGCAGGGGAAAGGCTGAGCGCCAGGTTTGAAGTAGTCATCTGTGCCGACCATCACCTGGCCGTCTCCGGCCGAGAATGCGTTCGGCGGAATGTGGCCGGCCGAGAGGCAATAGCAGCACGAGCCGGCGATGCCGGAGGCTCCTGTGGCGAAATCCGCGGGCTGGAGTTCGGCGGTCTTGAGCGTGACCGTGGTGCAGGCGGCCAGCGCGAGCATTGCGGCGAGAATCGCGATGCGGCGCCGTCCGCCCGGCGCAAGACGGAAGACGATCATCGGACTGGCTCTCCGCTCGCCGAATACGCCTTCGACAGCGCCACCATGGCGGTCTGGCGGTCCGGGTATTTGCCGGCGTGAATTTCGCTCGTGACGCGTGTGATGGCGTCGCGCAGCGCCACCGCGATATTGCCAGGAGGAAGGCCGAGCACTAGCCTCAGGCCACCCGCCTCGCGACG
>DATAQP010000381.1:0-12310 GCA_036264595.1 Allostellaceae bacterium | reverse complement strand
GTCGATCATGGCGAGCGTGCCGCCGGGAATGGCGCCGGCATTGTTGATCAAGATATCGATGTCGCGGCACGCTTCGGCGAGCTGCCCGACCGATGCGCTCTGCGACAGGTCGAGCGGATGGAGGGCGACGGCGATCTGGTGGCGCTTGCGGATCGCCTCGCGCGCCGTCGCCAGCGTCTCCTTGCTGCGCGCCACGAGATGGAGGTTGCAGCCCTCGGCGGCCAAAAGCTTGGCGACGGCGAGGCCGATGCCCTTCGAGGCGCCGGTGACCAGCGCCGTCTTGCCCTGGAGATTGAGATCCATCGCGCCCCTCCCGCTGACCGTTGCGCCCGCAGTCTCCCGCCTCAGGCGGTCTGGCGCAAGCGCTCGGCGGCCTGGAGGTCGACGGAGACGAGCTGCGAGATGCCACGCTCGGACATGGTGACGCCGAACAGCCGGTCCATCCGCGCCATGGTGACGCGATGATGGGTGATGATGAGGAAGCGCGTCTGGGCGTTCGCCGCGATCTCCTCGACCAGCTTGCAGAAGCGGTCGACATTGGCGTCGTCAAGCGGCGCGTCGACCTCGTCGAGCACGCAGATCGGCGCCGGGTTGGTGAGGAAGACGGCGAAGAGCAGCGCCAGCGCCGTCAGCGCCTGCTCGCCGCCCGAGAGCAGCGACAGGCTCTGCAGCTTCTTGCCCGGCGGGCTCGCCATGATCTCAAGCCCGGCGGCCAGCGGATCCTCGCCCTCGTCGAGCGCGAGATGGGCGCGGCCGCCGCCGAACAGCGTGACGAAGAGCTCACCGAAATGCTCGTTGACCTTGGTGAAGGCGGCGAGCAGCCGCTCGCGGCCTTCGTGGTTGAGCTGCGAGATGCCCTGGCGCAGCCGGGCGATCGCTGCGGTGAGGTCGGCGCGCTCGGTGTTGAGCCCGTCGATGCGCTGCTCGAGCTCGACCGCCTCGGTCTCGGCGACGAGATTGACCGGCCCCATGCCGTCGCGCTCGCGCACCAGCCGCTCGAGCCGCGTCTCCGCCTCACCGACCGGCGGCAGCTCGTCATCGGCGGCGATGCCGCCGGTCTCGAGGATCGCTTCCGGGGCGCAGCTCAGCCGCTCGGCGATCCGCCGCATCAGCTCGCCGCGCATCTGGTCCGCCTGCTCGACCGCCGCCTCGCAGCGCACACGCTCCTCGCGCGAGGCGGCAAGGGTGGCCTCAGCCTGCTTCACGATCTTCTCGGCCTCGCCGAGCGCGGTCTCGCCGCGCGCCAGCGCATCGCCGGCGGCAGAGCGCTTGTCGGTCGCCGCCGCGATCGTCTCGACCAGCCGCTCGCGCTGCGCCGCGATCTCGACGGGAAGCTGCGCCAGCCGCTCGCTCTCGGCGGTCAGCGTCGCGCGACGCTCCTCGAGCGCGGCGATCTGCCGCGCCGCGCCGTCGACCCGGTTCTGCCACGAGCGTTCCTCGATCGCCATGCTGGCGAGACGCTGGCGCCGCGTCGCCGCCTCGCGCAGCAGACGGTCATGCTCGCCCTGGGCGGTGAGCTGGATGCCGCGGCGCTCGCCGAGCGCGGCGCGCTGGCGGGCGAGCATCTCTCGGCTGCTCGTCGGATCGGCGAGGTTGGCGATGTCGCTGCGCGCCGCCTCGAGCTGGGCATCGGCCTCGGCGCGGTCGGCGACGAGACGTTCCTCGCTCTCGGCCAGCGCGGCGAGGCGCGATTGCACGGCGGCCTCGCGCTGGACCAGCCGGTTATGCGAATCGCGCGTGTTGCCCAGGCTGCCCAGCGCCTGGCGCATCGCCTGGCGGGCCGCCGCGTCGGCCGCCGCGGCGGCGGAAGATTGCGTCGTCGCGGCGTCGAGCGCTTCCTTGAGCTCGCTCACCGCGCGCTCCGCCGCCTCGGTCTCGCCCATCAGCGTGGCGAGGCGGTTGCGCTGGCGCAGGCGCTGCGCCGCCGTGGTCGGCGCGCCGGCGGCGACGGTGAAGCCGTCCCAGCGCCACAGCGCGCCGTCGCGCGACACCAGGCGCTGGCCGGGCAGCAGCAGCGGCGTCAGCGCGATCGCCTCGGCGGGATCGGCGATGACAGCGATCTGCGCCAAGCGGCGCGCCAGCACGGCGGGGGCGGTGACATGCTCGGCGAGGCTGCTCGTGCCCGCCGGCAGCGGCGCCGTCGATTCATAGGGCGGCAGCTCGCGCCAATGGCTCGGCGCTGCCGGATCGAGCGGTGCCGCGAGGTCGTCGCCGAGCGCTGCGGCGAGTGCCGCCTCATAGCCGGAGGCGACCTTGAGCGCATCGAGCAGGGGCGGGCTCTTGCCGGCCGGTCCGGCGGCGAGCAGCTCCTGCAGGGCCTGGATCTCGCCGCGCAATTTGGCGCGCCGCGCCTCGGCCTCCTGCAGCGGCACGCGGGCGGCGTTGTCGGCGTCGCGCGCGGCGATCAGGGCCTGCTCGGCCTGCTCGGCGGCGGCGCGCGTCTGCTCGACCTCGACCTCCGCCGTCTCGAGCTCGCGCGCGGCGGCGCCGAGGATTCCGGGATCGGGACGCTCGGCGGCGACGGCGTCGCGCTGGCGCGCCGTCTCGGCAAGCCGCTCGCCGAGCCGGCGCTGGCGCTCCTCGGCCTCGACCTGCTGGCGGGCGAGCGAGGCACGCCGCGCCTCGGCGGCGGCGAGCTGATCGGTGAGCTGGGCGACCTCGGCCTCGAGGGCGGCGACCGCTCGCGCCGCCTCGCGCAGCCGGTCGCCGGCCGCATGCTGGCTCGTCGCCTCGTCTTGCTGGGCGGCGACGAGGCCGGTGCGCTCCTCGCCCAGCCGCGCCAGGGCGGCGGCGGCATCGGCGGCAAGCTCGTCCTCGCGCTTGCGATCCTGGACGAGTTGGTGAAGACGGCGCTCCGCCTCGCCGCGCGCCTCGGCGATGCGGCGCTCCTCCTGGTCGAGCGCCTCGCGGGCAAGGACCAGACGGTGCAGCTCGGCGCCGGCGGCGGCATCCTCGTGGCGCAGGCCGGGGAGCGCGTCGGCGGCGGCGAGGCGCTCGCGCTCGGCGGCGACGGCCGCGGCCGTCAGCTCGCCGACCTCGCGCTCGGCGGCGCGCAGCCGCGCGGCCGCGTATTCCGCCGCCGCCACGCTCTCGCACCAGCGCAGATGGAGCAGGATCGCCTCGGCGCGCTTGATATGCTCGGAGAGCCGGCGATAGCGTCCCGCCTGCCGCGCCTGCTTCTTCAGGGTCTCGAACTGCGCCTGCAGCGTGACGATGACGTCGTCGAGGCGCTCGAGATTGGCCTCCGCCGCGTGCAGCCGCAGCTCGGCCTCGTGGCGGCGCGAATGCAGGCCGCTGATGCCGGCCGCCTCCTCGAGCAGGGAGCGGCGCTCGACCGGCTTGGCGTTGATGATGGCGCCGATGCGGCCCTGGCTGACCAGCGCGGTCGAATGCGCGCCGGTCGCGGCATCGGCGAAGAGCAGCTGGACGTCGCGCGCCCGCACCTGCGAGCCGTTGATGCGGAAATCCGAGCCTTCGCCGCGCTCGATGCGACGCACGATCTCGAGATCCGATCCGACGGCGAAAGGCAGCGGGATATCCTGCCCCTCATTGTCGACGAGCAGCGAGACCTCGGCGAGGTTGCGCGCCGGACGGGTCGAGGTGCCGCCGAAGATGACGTCGTCCATCTCGCCGCCGCGCATGCGCTTGGCGGAGTTCTCGCCCATTACCCAGCGCAGCGCCTCGACGAGATTCGACTTGCCGCAGCCATTCGGCCCGACGATGCCGGTCATCCCCGGTTCGATCGCAAGCTCGGTGCGGTCGACGAAGGACTTGAACCCGGTGAGGCTGAGGCGGGTGAACTGCAAGGGTTGGTTACCGCGCGGGGGAAACGGTCATGGGGCTGACGGGCACTGCCTCATGCCTTCGAGGCGGCGGATTTGATCGCGGCGATGATGTCCTCCTCCTTCGCCCCGACCACCTTCTTGCCGTTGATGAAGAAGGTCGGCGTCGACTCGACCTGGTATTGCTGCTCGGCGGCCAAGCGGCCGGCGAGGAGCTTGTTCTGCAGCGCATCGTCCTTCAGGCAGGCCTGGACCTGGTCATCGCTCATGCCGCCGAGCTTGGCGATGCGTGTGATCCCCGGGACCGGATCCTGAGCGATGCCCCACGTGCCCTGCTGGGCGAAGAGGACGCCGATGAAGCCGTAGAACCGCTCCGGCGGGGCGCAACGCGCGACGATCGCCGCCTTGAGCGCGGAGCCGTCAAGCGGGAAATCGCGGAACACCAGCTTGGCCTTCCCGGTATCGATCCACTCCGTCTTGATCTTGGGCAGGATCTCCTTCTCGAAGGCGGCGCAATGCGGGCAGGTCAGCGAGGCGTATTCGATGATCGTGACCGGCGCGTCCGCCTTGCCGAGGATGCGGTCGTCGGCGGTGACTTGCGGCTCGGCCGCTTGCGCCCGCGCGATGCCGGATAGCCCGGCAAGGACCGATGCCATGACCACCGAGATTAACCAGATCTTCCGCATAACCGTCTCCAACCTACTAGATGTTGATGCTAGGCAATCTCGCCAGCCATTGCAAGACGCGGCTGCGAAGGATCATTGACGGCCGATGATGGCACTTCCGAGGCGTTCCAGCGCTGCCCGCAAGGCAGGGTCGGCGATGCCGTCCAGGCGGTTTCCGAGGGCCTGCCGCTCGGCGGGGGCGAGCGGGCGGGGCGAGGGCGGCGGCGTCTCCGCCGGCACCCCGCCCTGGATGAGGGCCAGCCGGATCACCGCGCGATAGCCGAAATAGCCGTTGATGCGCTCGAGCAGGACCGGCTCGCGGTGCTGGATCTCGAGCGCCAGCGCAGAGGCGACGCGCAGCCGCAGCGTGCCGTTGCGGCGCTGGCCGCGCGGAAAGGACAGCTTGACCGGCCAGCAATAGCGCGCAAGGTCGTCCCCGACTATCGCCGGCCATTGCTGGAGCAGCTGGGCCTCGCCCAGTCCCTGCTTGCCGAGCACAGGCGTGGCGATGCGGGTCAGGTTGGCGCCGATCGCCTGCATGAAGCCGTGCCGGTCGTCCACGCTCTTGCGTCCCAACGCCCTCTCCGATGGCCTCTGCCGAGCGGCCATGATAGAGGACGCGCAACATGGCGTCGACCGCAACCCCTCAGCAACCAACCCGTCGCCGCTCGGCGGCCACGCTGCCGGAGCAGCTCCTCGCCTGGTACGACCGGCATCGCCGTGTCTTGCCCTGGCGCGCGCCGCCTGGCCTGCAGCAGGATCCCTACCGCGTCTGGCTCAGCGAGATAATGCTGCAGCAAACGACAGTGGTTGCCGTCGCGCCCTATTTCGCCGCCTTCCTCGAGCGCTGGCCCGATGTTACGTCGCTGGCGGCCGCCGAGCTCGACGCCGTGCTGCATGCCTGGCAGGGGCTGGGCTATTACGCCAGGGCGCGCAATCTCCATGCCTGCGCCCGCGCCGTCGTCGCCCGCCATGGCGGCAAATTCCCTGAAGACGAGGCAGCGCTGCACGCGCTGCCCGGCATCGGCGCCTATACCGCGGCGGCGATCGCCGCCATCGCCTTCGACCACCAGGCGACCGCGATGGACGGCAATGTCAAGCGCGTGATCGCCCGGCTGCGCGCCGTGCCGATTCCGCTGCCCGACGCCAAGCCGGAGCTGCATCGCCTCGCCGCCGCCCTTACCCCGGCGTCGCGGGCCGGCGACTATGCCCAGGCGCTGATGGATCTCGGCGCCACGATCTGCACCAAGCACAAGCCGAAATGCGTGCTCTGCCCGTGGCGCGAGCCCTGCCTTGCCCGCCGCCAGGGCATCGCCGACGCGCTGCCGGCGCGGCGGCCCAAGGCGGTGCGGCCGCTGCGCCGCGGCATGGCCTTCTGGGCGGTGCGCGGTGACGGCGCCGTGCTGTTGCGCCGGCGGCCCGAGAGCGGCCTGCTCGGCGGCATGATGGAAGTGCCGTCGACGGCGTGGCGCGCCGAGCCCTGGACCCTTGCCGATGCGCGCCAGGCCGCGCCGGTCGCGGCGCGCTGGCGCGCCCTGCCCGGGGTGGTGCGCCACGGCTTCACCCATTTCGAGCTCGAGATCACCATCCTCGCCGGCTCGGTGGGGCGCGATGGCGGCGCTGGCGTCTGGGTCGCCATCGACCGGCTCGGCGACCACGCCCTGCCGACCCTGATGAAGAAGGTCGTCGAGCACGCTTTGCGCAATAGCGGCGCGGGCGGGAGCTAGCTGGCCTCGGCGCGGATCTGCTGGCGCAGCAGGTCGATCGGCACGCTCTGGCCCTTGACCTCTACATGCCAGAAGACCCAGCCATTGCAGGCCGGCGCGCCTTGCACCTGGGCGCCGACATGGTGGATGGAGCCGCGCGCCTCAGCCGAGATGACGGTGCCGTCGGCGCGCACCTTGGCGGTGAAGCGCCGGCGCTGGTCGAACAATATGGTGCCGGGACGGATTAGGCCGCGCTCGACCAGCGTGCCGAAGGGAATGCGCTTCTCGTCGCGCTCGGCCGGCGCGTCGACGAGATCGGGATCGGCAGGCTCGACGGCGGCGCAGCGCTCGCGTGCCAGCCTGGCGTAGCCGGGATCGCGCTCGATGCCGATGAAATGGCGGCCGAGGCGCTTCGCTACGGCGCCGGTCGTGCCGGTGCCGAAGAACGGATCGAGCATCGTGTCGCCCGGCTTGGTCGAGGCGAGGACGATGCGGTGCAGCAGCGCCTCGGGCTTCTGCGTCGGATGCGCCTTCTTGCCGTCATCGCCCTTCAGCCGCTCGCCGCCGCCGCAGAGCGGGATCAGCCAGTCGCTGCGCATCTGCAGCTCCTCGTTGAGCCCCTTCATCGATTTATAGTTGAAGGTGTAGCGCGATTCCGCCGAGCGGCCGCACCAGAGCAGCGTCTCATGCGCGTTGGTGAAGCGCCGGCCGCGGAAATTCGGCATCGGGTTGGTCTTGCGCCAGACGATGTCGTTGAGGATCCAGAAGCCGAGATCCTGCAGGATGGCGCCGACCCGGTAGATGTTGTGATAGGAGCCGATCACCCAGAGCGCGCCGTCCGGCTTGAGCAGGCGCCGGGCGGCCGTGAGCCAGCCACGGGTGAATTCGTCATAGCTGGCGAAATCGGTGAATTTGTCCCAGGCATCGTCGACGCCGTCGACCCGGCTGTTGTTCGGCCGCAGCAGATCGCCGGCGAGCTGGAGATTATAGGGCGGGTCGGCGAAGACGAGATCGACCGAGCCCGCCGGGAGGCCGTTCATCAGTTCGACGCAATCGCCGACCATCACCTGGTCGCGCTGCCGTGGTGTGATTGCCCCCATCGGCGCGCACAATGCGCGAGCCGAGTCGGTGCGTCAATCGATTTGCGGACTCAAGGGCTTATCGATTCCATCCACAGGCGCTTGGGGGCCGTCAGGCGATAGGAGCGCGCGACCAGCACAGCGATTTCGGCCCATTTGACGCGGCGATCGAGATGGACGCCGATCCAGCCCTTGTGCCCGACATAGGGCGGCACGAAGAAGCGGTCGGGATCGGCGCCGACGAGAATGGCCTGGCTGCCCGGCGGCGCCTTGCACCACAGCGACGGCCGTCCGTCGTCGCTCGTATGCATGGCGAAGATCTTGTCACGCACCCGGAAGGTCGGAATCTCCCAGGTCTCCTTCTCGACGGCTTCCGGCAAAGCGAGGCAGATCCGGCGCAGGCGCTCCTCGGAGGCGGCGCTCATGCTTCGGCGATGAGCGGCAGCTCCGGCTCGAACGTGCCGCCAGCCAGCGCCAGGCGAACCGGGGCGAAGGAGCGGCGGTGGTGGATGGTGGCGCCGAGCGCGGTCAGCGCCGCGCAATGCTCGGGCGTGGCGTAGCCGACATTGCTCTCCCAACCATAGCCGGCGTAGCGCCGCCCCAGCTCGCGCATGACCTGGTCGCGCGTCACCTTGGCGATGATCGAGGCGGCGGCGATCGACAGGCTCCTGGCATCGCCGCCGATCACCGGCCGTGCCGGGCAGGGCAGGGGCGGCGCGATATTGCCGTCGACAAGCGCCGCGTCGGGCACGATGCCGAGGGCGCGCACGGCGCGCTGCATCGCCAGCAGCGAGGCGCGCATGATATTGATGCGGTCGATCTCGCGCACGCTGGCGGCGCCGATGCCGATGACGGCGCAGCCGCGAATCGCCTGGCAGTATTCGTCGCGCTCCTCGATGCTCAGCGCCTTCGAATCGTCGATGCCCCGGCGCAGCGCGCGCGGCATGTGGTCGAGGTCGAGCACGACCGCCGCCGCCACCACCGGGCCGGCGAGCGGGCCGCGGCCGACCTCGTCGATGCCGCAGACGACGCCGCCATGTTCTTCCTCGAGGACGAGATTGGGCATGGCGGCAAGACTCTCACGCGGCGCCGCGGGCGGCAATATGAGAGATGGTCGCGTCCCCGTGATCGCGAGGTTGCGTGGACATTCGGCAACGGACTGGGCAAGATCGCGGCACCCCATGAAATCACCCGGAGGAACAGCCATGCTGACGCTCTATTACAGCCCCGGCGCCTGCTCGATGGCGTCGCACATCACTCTCGAGGAGACCGGCACCAAATACGAGGCGGTGCCGATCATGCTCTCCAAGGGCGAGAACAAGGCCGAGTCGTATCTGAAGATCAATCCGCGGGGCAAGGTGCCGGCGCTCAAGGTCGACAATGATGTCATCACCGAGAACACGGCCATCCTGACACATCTCGCCCGCAGCTTCCCCGACAAGAATCTGATGCCGAAGGATTCCCTCGGCGAGGTGCGCTGCATCTCGACGATGGCCTGGCTGTCGAACACGGTGCATCCCTGCTTCACCCATATCTTCCGCCCCGAGCGCTTCTCGGCCGATGAAAGCGCGCATGCCGGCATCAAGGAAGCCGGCAAGCAATCCTTCTTCGCCAATCTGAAGGAGATCGACGGTCTGCTCGCCGGCAGGCAATGGCTGCAGGGCGCGCAATTCACCACCTGCGATCCCTATGCGCTGGTCTTCTATGCCTGGGGTAGCCGCATCGAGCTGCCGCTCAAGGAGCTCAAGAACTACACGACGTGGAAGGACCGCATGCTGCAGCGTCCGGCGGTGCGCAAGGTTCTGGAGCGCGAGAAGAACCCGTTGCTGCAGGCGGCGTAGTACCCGGCGTTACCCGAACGTCGCGCAGCTCGGCGTCCAGTCCACCACCGGATCCAGCGGGACGACTGGACGCGGCAGGCGCGTCCAGTCGAACCGCGCGAGCATCGGCGAGGTGAGGCCCGGAAGATCGACCTCGACGATCTGCTCGTGGCCGAAGAACTCGTCGAAGCCGCCGCGGAAATGGCCGCGCGACTTGACGATCACGACGCGTGCCTTGGCGATGTCGAGGCCGAACATCTCGAAAAAGACCGGGTCTGCGCATTGCGTGCGCAGCGAGATGACGACGACTGTCATGCCGCCGAGATCGAGCGCGCAGGATTTGCCGAGCCGGATGTCGGCACCGGCGAAGATGCCGCGCCGGCCGTGGCAGATGCCGTCCGACAGGGCGAGCACGGTGGCCGGAGCGCTATAGGGAAGCGAGAAGCCGTCGGCGCCGGCGCGGTTGAAGCGCGCCTCGAATTTTGCCCCGACGCCGTGCTCATGCGCCTCGGCGGCGAGGGCGGGATCGTGAAAGACGCCGAGCAGCGCGCCGGTGATGCCGGCGCGGTGGAACGCTTCCAGCATGAACGTCGTGTTGCCGCGACCGCCGCCGCCGGGATTGTCGGCGACATCGGCGAAGGCGAGCGGCGGATGGGCGGCATCGCCCCCCGCCAGAAGCGCCTTGGCGACCGCCTCGCCGACGCTGGTGAGCTGAGGCGCGAAACGCTCGCGCCGGGCCCAGCCTTGCGCCGCGATGTCGAGGGCGAGCGCGTGCGCCGCCTCGACGCGGCTGCGCGCGGTGACGATGATGGCAAGGCCGTTCTTCGCGGTGTCGGCGAAGGCGAAGCCGCCCATCACCGAGACGTTCATGATCTCGCCGCCGCTGACCTTCTGGCGCGCCTGGCCGTAATCGATGAGCTCGGCATAGGGGCCGGACGCCGTCAGCATGGTGACGGTCGGCGGCACGATCGGTAGGCGCACGAAGGCGCGCTTCGGCCGCACGCCGCCCAGCATTTCGTGCATCGCTGCCGCAGCGTCGCGGCCGCGCTCGCGCATGTCGAGATGGGGATTGGTACGATAGCCGATGAAGACATCGAGGCTCTTGACCATGCGCTCGGAGACGTTGGCATGAAGATCGAGCGTGGCGATAACAGGCACGTCCGGGCCGACGATCTCGCGCACCATGGCGAAGAGGATTCCGTCGGGGTCGTCCTCCTCGGTTGTCAGTCCGGCGCCATGCTCGCAGACATAGACGCCGTCGAGCGGCATCGCCGCGGCGAGGCCTGCGCGCATCTCCTCCAGCATCGCCGTGAAGAAGCCGTGCTCGACCGGGCCATTGGGCTCGGCCATGGCGAGAAGGATCGGTACCGCTTGCCACGGGCCGCTTTCGTCCATCGCGGCGACGAAGCCCGGCGTCTCGGCCAGCATGCGTGGCGCCGCGGCACGCGCCTCGCGCAGCAGTGCGTCGCCGGCGAGGTAGCAGCGCTGCTCGAAATCCGCGCGCGTCGCGACCGGCGCGAATTTATTGCACTCGATCGAGAAGCCGAGCAGCGCGATGCGGGGGCCTGGAGCCACATCGTGCGTCCCCTCGCCGTGAGGAGCCGCCGCGAGGCGGCGTCTCGAACGGCGAGACGCCTGCTTCGCAGGCTCCTCAGGATGAGGAGCTTTTCTCTCTGCCATCAGCAAATCACCTCATCCTGAGGAGCGCTCGTCAGAGCGCTTCTCGAAGGACGCACCATGACGATGCAACCTAGACCCAGGGGCAGTGGCTGTTGCTGGCGCCGAAGGTGCGGCCGGCGGCGAAGCGGTCGAGGCCGAAGGGCGCGAGCTCGCCGATCGCGTTGCCGCCGACCAGCAGCTTGGCGACGAGCTTGCCGACGCCGGTCATCTTGAAGCCGTGATTGCTGTCGGCGATCATGTAGACGTTGGGAGCGATCCAGTCGAAGATCGGCACGTTGTCCGGCGTGAAGGCGCCGATGCCGCCATTGCGCCGCTCGCGGAAATTCTGGCGCGAGTTCTCGAAGCGGCCCATCAGCTGGCCCATCGCCGAGGTGAGGTAATCGGCGAACTCGGCCTCGGCCTGGTACTCATCATTGGCGTGGCCATAGGGATCGGTCACCGCCTTGGGGCCGATCTTGATCGGGATCGAGCCGCCCTGGACGCCGGGACGGTCCATGCGCTCGGCACCGTTCTTCCAATAGACGTAGAGATGGTCGGCGAGCTCCTTGCCGGTGGTCTGATCGATGACGGGCGTGTTCATCAGCTCGACATGCAGCACCGGCGGGTCGAGATCGGCGGCCGAGCGGTAGGGCCGGTCGACATAGACCTCGCCTTCGAGCAGGCGCCAATAGGTCCACATGTCCTTGCTGACGGTGTTGCCGTCGGGATAGCGCGCCTCGATGATGTCGGGGCGGCCGAGCATCGCCCAGTGCTTCGGCGTCCAGGCGCCGAGGCCGAGCACGACGACGTCGCAGCCGATCGTCCCCTTGTTGGTGCGCAGCCGCGAGACGCGGCCATTGGTCAGATCGTAGCCCTCGACCTCGACGCCCGAGAGGATGCGCACGCCGTGGTCGCGGCATTTCTGGGCGAGGCCGGCGATCGCCTGGCGCGTGCCGGCATAGCCGCTGATTTTCTCGTGCAGCACAACGTCGATGCCGTCGGTCTTGAAATCCGGCCAGATATTCTTGAGGAAATTGCGGGCATCCTTGCCGTGGAAGACCTCGGAGGGATAGCCGACGCACGCCTGGCTCTGCTGCAGCTTGTCGTAGTCTTCGCCCTGATTGGCCTCGCCGGCCGAGACATAGCCGACCTGCTGGAAGCCGAAGGCGACCGGGTCGTAGGTCCAGACATCGACGGAGTGCCGCAGGATCGCGTGCAGCGGCTCGGTCATGTAGAGGTTGCGCACGCAGCCACAGGCGATGCCGGAGGCGCCCGCCCCCGGCCCCGTCTTGTCGAGCACGATAATGTCCTTGCCCGAGCCGCTGCCGCGCGCCTCGAGCTCCATCGCCAGATGCCAGGCGGTCGAGAGGCCATGGATACCGGCGCCGATCACGGCGTAGGTCGTCGAACTGGGTAGGGTCTCGGTCATCGCGATTCTCTCGTCAAGAGGTGAAAGAGGTGAGGTCAGATCGAATGCGGCGGTCGCTCATTCGTAGCCGGCATCGCCGACCCGCCGCTCGGTGCCGACGGCCGGCCGCTCATTGCCGACGATGCGGACGCGCTAAACGTCGACGTGCCGCATGCCTACGAGGCAGCAGG
>DATAQP010000370.1:0-11239 GCA_036264595.1 Allostellaceae bacterium | reverse complement strand
GAATCGGCGATCGGCTCCGATTTGAAATGGTTGTGGGTGCGCGCTTCGGTGAAGAGCAGCCGGCATCCGGCATCGTCGAGTACGGGCATGGGTCACGCTCCTGTGGCCTGCGACTTTGTGACTCAGTAAGATTAAGGGACCTCACCCTGCCGCCGCTCATTCCGCCGCGGAGGTCATCGCCGCGGGGTCGGCGCCGACCCGGTGAGAGCCAGCCGTGTCGGCGCGCGACAGGGTGAAATCGAACTCGATGCGGCGCAGCTCGGGCGCCGGGCTGCCGGCTTCGGGCGGCTGAACAGCGACGACGAGAGAGCTCGAGACGCCGAATACGACGTCGGAATCGATATGATCGTCGCCGGCGAGATAGAGCGCGGTCGCCAGCTCGCGGTAGCCCTCGGCGCCGAGCAGGAAGTGGATATGCGCCGGGCGGAAGCCGTGCCGCCCGAGGCTATTCATCAGCGCGCCTACCGGCCCGTCGGTCGGGATCGAGTAGCCGATCGGCAGGACGCTGCGGAAGTGGAAGCGCCCCTCCCGGTCGGTCCGGAAGCGGCCGCGAAAATTCATCGCCGAGGGATTCGGCCCCTGGATGTCGTAGAGGCCGCTCTCCGAGGTCTGCCAGACATCGAGCTGTGCCCCGGCGATCGGCTTTCCCGCGGGATCGCTGATCCTGCCATAGAGAACCACCGCCTCGCCGGGCGAGTCGACCGCGATCGAGCTGCCGAGCGGCAGCACCGGCGGGTTCTCGCGGTAGAACGGCCCGAGCAGGCTGGAGCGGGTGGCGTCCTCGACGCCACGGCTGTTGAGCGCGTTGACCAGCGCGCTCAGCCCCAGAGTGTCGGACAGCAGGATGAATTCCTGTCGCGTCGGCGAGCATTTCTGGCCGACCGCGGTGAGGAACTGAATCGCCTCGATCCATTCATCGGGGGTGAGCGACACCTCGCGGGCGAAATCGTGCAGGTGCCGCACGAGGCTGGTCATCACCGTCTTGAGCCGCGGACTCGGCGCGTTGGCGAAGGTGGCGATGACGGTATCGGTGATGTTGTGCTCGTCCAGGTCGTGCATTTGGGTTCTCCTGGCTGATCCGTAGACGACAGGGTGGAGGATCTTGCCCGTGCGGTCTAGGATGATGCAACGAATAGCGACGGGGGGACCGCCAATGTATTGCATCCGTAACCTTGCAGCGGGCGCACGGGCGCTCGCCGTCGCCGCTTTCGCCTTCGGGCTCGGGCTTGGGTTCGGCGGCGGGGTGCCGGCCCAGGCGGCCGATCCGATCAAGCTGGGCTTCGGCATGGCGCTCACCGGCGGGCTCGCCGGCAACGGCAAGGCGGCCCTCCTTGCGATGCAGATCTGGGCCGAGGACGTCAATGCCAAGGGCGGCCTGCTCGGCCGCAAGGTCGAGCTCGTCTATTACGACGATCAGAGCAGCCCCGCCGCCGTGCCGGGGATCTATACCAAGCTGCTCGAGGTCGACAAGGTCGACCTCGTCGTCTCCGGCTACGCCACCAACCAGGTCGCTCCGGCGATGCCGATCGTCATGCAGCGCGGCATGGTCTTCCTCGGCCTCTTCGCCCTCGCCATCAACGAGCAGTTCAACTATCCGAACTATTTCGACATCCAGCCGACCGGGCCGAACGGCAAGGTCGAGCTCAGCCGCGGCTTCTTCGAGCTCGCCATGGCGCAGCAACCTAAGCCGCAGACAGTCGCCATCGTCGCCGCCGACGCCGAATTCGCCAAGGTGGCGGCCGAGGGCGCGCGCGAGAACATCAAGAAATCCGGACTGAAGATCGTCTACGACAAGACCTATCCGCCGGCGACCGTCGACTACTCGCCGGTCGTGCGGGCGCTGATGGCGACCAATCCCGACATCGTCTTCGCTGCCTCCTACCCGCCGGACACGGCCGGGCTGGTGCGCGCGGCCAACGAGGTCGGCCTCAAGGTCAAGGCCTTCGGCGGCGCCATGGTCGGGCTGCAATTCGCCGGTCTCAAGACCCAGCTCGGGCCGCTGCTCAACGGCATCGTCGATTTCGATTATTACGTCGCCGAGCCGACGCTGAACTTCCCCGGGATCGTCGCCTTCGTCAAACGCTACCAGGAGAAGGCGGCCGGCGCCGGCGTCGATCCGCTCGGCTTCTACCTGCCGCCCTTCGCCTATGCCGAGGGGCAGGTGCTCGCCCAGGCAGTCGAGGCGATCGGCGGGCTCGACCAGGCCAAGCTCGGCGAGTACATCCGCAAGAGCACGCTGCACACCATCGTCGGCGAGATAAAATTCGCCGACAACGGCGAGTGGGCGACGCCGCGCGTCCTGCAGATCCAGTACCAGAGCATCAAGGGCAACGATCTCGACCAGTTCAAGAAGCCGGGAACCCAGGTCATCGTCTTCCCGCCGGAGTTCACGTCGGGCACGTATCAATACCCCTACGCCGACATCAAGCGCTGAGCACAGAGACGCTGAGTCCGGAGCCGGGCGATCATGCTCGATCTGCTGGCGAACGCGATCGTCTCGGGGTTGTTGCTGGGCGGGTTCTACGCGGCGGTGACGGTCGGGCTGTCGATCTCCTTCGGCATGCTCGACATCGTCAACATCGCGCATCCCGCCTTCGTCCTGCTCGGCTCGTTCATCGCCTACGGCGCGAACGCCGCCTGGGGGCTCGACCCGATCCTCGCCGGCATCGTCTTCGCGCCGCTCTTCTTCCTGCTCGGTGGCGGGATCCACCGCATCTACGATGCCAGCTTCGCCCGACGCGGCGAGGAATCGCTGCGCGGCCTGGCCTTCTTCTTCGGCGTCCTCTTCATCACAGAAGTGTCGCTCGTCCTCGTCTTCGGCGCCGATTACCGCCTGGTCGAGACGCCCTATAGCAGCGCCAGCCTGACGGTCGGAGTCATCGGCATCCCGCTGCGCCTGCTCGTGCCGTTCCTCGTCTCGCTGGCGATGATAACAGGCATCCAGCTCGCCCTCGATCACAGCTTCCTCGGCCGCGCCATCAAGGCAGTCGCCCAGGACCCGCTGGCGCTCCGCCTGATGGCGGCCGACCCGGTACGGATCAAGGAGATCGCCTTCGCCCTGTCGATCGCCACCGCCAGCGTCGCCGGCGCGCTGCTCATCGTCATCGCGCCGGTCGAGCCCTCGCTCGGCCGCGACTATATCGGCCGCGTCTTCGCCATCTCGGTGCTCGGCGGCATGGGCAGCCTGCAGGGGACGCTGCTTGCCGGCCTCATCATCGGCGTCGCCGAGAGCGTCACCGCGACGTTCTACGGCCCGTCCTGGTCGCCCGCCGTTTCCTTCGGCGTGCTGCTTCTCGTCCTCGCGCTGCGCCCGGCTGGGCTGCTCGGGCGGTAGCGATGCGCGCAACAGGGTTCTGGCTGGCGCTCGCCGCGATCATCGTCGCGGCGCTGGCGATGACTGAGCTCGTCGCAAACCAGTATTACTACTTCGCCTTCTATGTCGTGCTGCAATACGTCGTGCTGGCGACCGCCTGGAACATCCTCGGCGGCTATACCGGCTACGTCAATTTCGGCAGCGCCGGCTTCTTCGCGCTCGGCGCCTATACCGCTATCGTGGCGATCAAGCTCTTCGCGGCGCCGCTTCCCGCGCTGATCCTCGCCGGCGGTGTGGTCTCGGGCCTGGTCGGCCTCGCCACCGGCTATCTCACCCTGCGCCTGCGCGGCACCTTCTTCGCCATCGCGACCCTCGCTCTCGCGGTCGTGCTGCAGACGCTGGTCATCAATTGGGATTTTGTCGGCGGCTCGCGCGGCGTCTACACGATGCGGCCGGCAGTGCCGGTGCTCTTCGACAGCTACATCAAGCTGCTCTTCGTCACCATGCTGCTGCTCGCCCTCGCCGCGATCGCCGCTTCGCGCTTCATCGAGCGCTCGTGGATCGGCCGCGGCCTCGCCGCCATCCGCGACAACGAGCAGGCGGCCGCCTGTTCGGGCGTGCCGACGCTGCGGCTCAAGCTCTTCGCCACGACGCTGAGCGGCTTCCTGATGGGCGCGGCGGGGGCGCCGTTTCCGCTCTACGTCACCTATCTCGACCCGTCCTCCGCCTTCAGCCTCGCCTATGCCGTCAACAGCATCGCCATGCCGCTGATCGGCGGCACGACGAGCTGGGTCGGGCCGGTGATCGGCGCCTTGCTGCTCGCCACGGCGCAGCAGGTCGTCACCGTCACCATCTCCTCGGCGGCGAATCTGCTGATCGTCGGCCTCCTCCTCGTCGGCTTCGTCATCCTGGCGCCGGAAGGCATCGTCGGGCTGTGGCGCCGCCTCGCACGCGGCAGGCGGGCATGACCGGCGCGCCGATTCTCGAGATCGATGCGCTGACCAAGCGGTTCGGCGGCTTCATCGCGCTCAACGCGGTCAGCCTGGCGATCGGCGAGGGCGAGCGGGTCGGGCTGATCGGGCCGAACGGTTCAGGCAAGAGCACGCTGGTCAATTGCATCGCCGGCGTGCTGCGGCCGGAGAGCGGCCGCATCCGCTTCGCCGGAAGCGACATCGGCGATCTCGCGCCCTTCCAGCGCACGCGCGCCGGCATCGCCCGCAGCTTCCAGATCCCGCAGCCTTTCGCCAGCATGAGCGTGATCGAGAATCTCTGCATCCCGCTCGAATATGCCGGCGCGGGCTGGAAGCGGCGGCATGGCGACATCCGCGCGGCGGCGCGGGAGATCCTGGCCGATTGCGGGCTCGCCGCCAAGGCCGAGGCCCTGCCGGCTTCGCTGACCCAGATCGAGCTGCGCAAGCTCGAGCTGGCACGCGCGGTGGCGGCCCATCCGCGCCTGCTCATCGCCGACGAGGCGATGGCGGGGCTGTCGAGCGCCGAGGTCGAGGAGGTGCTGAGTCTGCTCTTCGCGCTCAGCGCGCGCGGCATCACCATCGTCATGATCGAGCACATCATGCATGCCGTGATGCGCTTCTCGCAGCGCATCGTCGTGCTCGATGCCGGACGCAAGATTGCCGAGGGTAAGCCGGACGACATCGTCCGCGACCCCGCAGCGGAGCGCGCCTACCTTGGCGAGTAGGCTGATCGTCGAGGGGCTGGAAGCCGGCTACGGCGCCGTGCGCGTGCTGCACGGCGTCTCGCTCGAAGTCGATGCCGGCGAGACCGTCGCCCTGCTCGGCACCAATGGCAACGGCAAGACGACCTTGCTCAACGCCGTCATGGGCATCGTGCGGCCGAGTGCCGGCGCCATTTCCCTCGAGAGCGACGGCGCGCGCATCGATCTCGTCGGCCGCTCGACCGAAGCGATCGTCGAGCTCGGCATCGCCCTGGTGCCCGAGGGGCGGCGCCTCTTTCCCAAGCTGACGGTGCAGGAGAACCTCTTGCTCGGCGCCTATCGCCAGGCGGCGCGCCGGTACATCGCGCGCAATCTCGCGCATTGCTTCGAGGCCTTCCCGGTGCTCTACGAGCGGCGCCGCCAGCTGGCAGGGACGATGAGCGGGGGCGAGCAGCAGATGCTGGCGCTCGGCCGCGCCCTGATGTCGGCGCCGCGCATCCTCCTGGTCGACGAGCCCTCGGTCGGTCTGGCGCCGATCCTGGTCGGACGGATGATCGACAAGATCCACGAGCTCAAGGAGCGCTACGACCTCACCGTGCTGATGGCCGAGCAGAATTTCAACCAGGCGACCAAGATCGCCGATCGCGGCTATGTCATCGTCCACGGCGAGATCGCCTTCGAGGGACGCAGCGCACAGGAACTACGCAACAATGCGCTGATCAAGAGCTATTATCTCGGGCAGGAGGGGCGGCATGGCGGGTAGGACGGTCTCTAGGACGATTGCCGTCATGGGCAACGGCATCATCGGTCACGGCATCGCAGAGATCTTCGCCGCCGGCGGCTGGCGCGTCCGCCTGATCGGCCGCAAGGCGGAGAGCCTAGCGACGGCGCGCGCCAAGATCCGGGCGAGCACGGCGCAGTTCGTCGCCAACCGGCTCATGACGGAGGCCTCGCGCAAGGCGGCGCTCGCCCGCATCAAGACGACGACACGTCTCGAGGACGCTAGCGATGCCGAGCTCGTCATCGAGGCGGTGCCCGAGGACATGGCGCTGAAGCGCGCGCTGTTCGGCCGGCTCGACCGCATCTGCGCCGCCGATGCCATCCTCGCCTCGTCGAGCGGCCATCTCGTCAGCGAGCTGGTCGACGAGGTCACCCGTCGCGAGCGCGTCGTCGCCGCTCATTTCTGGTATCCGCCGCAGCTCATCCCGCTGGTCGAGGTCTGCGCCGGCCCGGCGACCGCGCCTGACATCGTGCCGCGTATCTGCGCCATTCTGCGCGCGGTCTGGAAGGAGCCGGTCGTCATCGACAAGGAGGTCGCCGGCTTCATCGGCAACCGCATCCAGTTCGCAGCCTTGCGCGAGGCCTGGGCGCTCTGGGAAGCGGGCGTCGCCTCGGCCGAGGCGATCGACGCCGTCGTGCGCAACTCGATCGGCCGCCGCCTCGGCGTCACCGGGCCGATCGAATCGGCCGATGTCGGCGGGCTCGACACCATGGTCGCCTTCGCCCGCTTCCTGCAGCCGCATCTCGACGCCGCCTCGACGCCGCCGCCCGCTCTCGAGGCGCTGGTCGCCGCCGGGCGGCGTGGCCTGCCGAGCGGCGCCGGAATCTATGACTGGTCGGCGCGCGACGGCGCCGCCTTGCTCGCCGCGCGCAAGGCGGAGCTCTTCCGCTGGCTCAAGGCGGATCGCGCCGCCGCACGGAAGGGGAAACGCGCATGAATGCTTCTCGCTCGCCCGCTCGCTTCTTGTGTGGCAAGGCAGCCGCATTTGACCAAATCCCCCTCGCGTCGTCATGCCCGGACTTGATCCGGGCATCCACGCAAGCCGCAGTGGCGCAGGACCTCGTGGATGGCCGGATCAAGTCCGGCTCTCGCAGGAGCGAAGTTCCTGCTGCCGCCAGCGGTTTCGAAGAAACCCCGAGAGGCCATGACGGTAGAAGGGCGACGCGGTGCCAAGCTTCAAATGCAATTGTTCTCCCTCATGGAGGAGGGAGCGTGAGGTGGCGCGCATGAGCGAGCCAGGGCAGGCGGTCTTCGCCGCCGACTTCAAGGAGACGCCCTATTGGTGGGATGCCGCGCCGCGCGTGACGGCGATCCCGGCGGCGCCGCCGGCGAAGATCGACGTCGCCATCGTCGGCTCGGGCATCACCGGTCTCAACGCCGCTTTGGCGCTGGCGCGCGCCGGGCGCAGCGTCGTCGTGCTCGACGCCGAGGATCTCGGCCACGGCGCCTCGACGCGCAATGCCGGCTATGTCGGCCGCTCGCTCAAGCACAGTTTCGCGGAGCTCATGCAGCGCCACGGCGTCGCCTACGCCATCGTGGTCTATCGCGAGATGCAGGCTGCCTTCGATGCGGTGGCGACGCGGGTGCGCGAGGAGCAGATCGAATGCGGCTTCAAGATCCGCGGCCGGCTCGTCCTCACCAAGGCTAAGCGGCAATACGACGACATCGAAGCCGAGCTCGCCTTGCGCAAGACCCATCTCGGCAGCGACTTCACCATGTTGCCGCGCGCCGCCTTGCGCGACGAGATCGCCAGCGACCTCTATTGCGGCGGCGCCCTCATCCCGGATCTCGGCTCCATCCATCCCGGCCTCTACCATCGCGGCCTGCTCGAGCGGGCACGCTCGGCCGGCGCGGTGCTGATCGGCCGCACGCCGGTCGAGCGCGTCGCGCCGCTCGATGGCGGCGGCTTCGACGTGGCGACGCCGCTCGGCACCACGCGCGCCCGCGACGTGCTGGTCGCCACCAACGGCTATACCGGCCCGCTGCTGCCCTGGCTGCAGCGCCGTCTCATCCCGTTCGACGCCTACATGATCGCCACCGAGCCCTTGGCGCCGGCGCTGATGAGCCGGCTGCTGCCGACCGACCGCACCTATATCGACCATGTCCACGACATCATCTCGATGCGGCGCTCGCCCGATGGCACGCGCATCCTCTTCCTCTGGCGCACCGGCACGCGGCCGACCGGGGCGCGCGACAAGGGCGCCCAGCTCTGGCTCGACGCCACGCGCATCGTGCCCGAGATCGCGACGCTCAAGGTGACGCATTCCTGGACCGGCCGCTGCGCCGGAACGTTCGACCTCTGGCCGCATCTCGTCCAGCATGACGGCATATATTTCGCCGGCGGCTATTGCTTCGCCGGCGTGCCGATGGGGACCTATCTTGGCACCAAGGCCGCTCACCGGATTCTCGGCAGCAGGGAAGGCGACACGGTCTTCGCCGAGCGCGGCTTCCCGACCGTGCCGCTCTATTCCGGCAAGCCGTGGTTCGTCCCCGCGGTGATGAAGTATTACGGGCTGCGCGACCGCTGGGCGAGCCGCTGAGACGCGTCAGCTTGGCGGCGAGACGCGGCGCGACAGCCAGAAGATCAGCGTCGCGACGCCGAGCAGCACGCCGCAGAACCACAGCCCGGTCGAATAGCCCATCGCCAGCTGGTCGACGATCGCGCCGATCACCACCGGTCCAGTGATGATGGCGAGATCGATCACCGTGCGCAGCATGCCGAGCGCGGCGCCCGTGCCACCCTCCGGCGCGGCGTCGATCGCATAGGCCGAGAGGAGCGGCGCGGCGAGACCGGTCGCAATGCCAAGCAGGATGGCGCCGAGCCAGGCGAGCACGATCCCCGAGGCGTCGCCGAGCGCGACCAGCCCCGCCAGCATCAGACCCGTGGAGACAATGATGATGGCGAGCCGGCCGAAGCGCTTGGCCAGCCGGTCGGCCGCCGGCAGCACCAGGAGATTGGCAAGCGCGCCGACCGTCAGCACCATGCCGATGCCGGTCAGGCCCATGCCGAGCTTCTCGCGCGCGATCAGCGGCAGCAGCACCCAGTTGGCGCCGACCCGGGTGAAGAAGACGCCGTAGGTGAGGAGCGCCAGCACCGCCATCGCGCGCAGCCGGGGACCGAGATGGAGGCTGGCGCCGATGGCGCGCGGCCTGGGGCGCGACCGGCCGCTATCCGGCTTGACGATGCCGAGCAGCAGGATCAGCGCCACCAGCGAGAGCCCGCCTTGCAGCAGGAAGGGTGCGCCATAGCCCCAGGCGCCGGCGGCGAGCCCGCCGATGCCTGGCCCGATCGAAATGCCGACCGTCGAAGCGCCCTGGAAGGCCGCCATGTCGCGCACGCGTCCTTCCGGCGTGCTGAGATCGGCGATCGCCGCCATTGCGGTGGTGACATAGATGGCTTGTCCGACGCCCTGGAAAACGAGGGTCAGGACGAGCAGCGGTACGCTGCCGACGGTCATGGCGACGAAGGACGAGGCGCCGAGGAAGACGAGGCCGGTCAGCATCAGCGGACGCCGCCCGAAATGCTCCGACGCGACGCCGGCGGGAAAGCTGACGGCCAGCCGAGAGCCGCCGAACATCGCGAAGATCAGCCCGACCATGGCGGTGCTGGCGCCGAGGCTCGTCGCGTAGACGGCGAGGATCGACCACACCATTCCCATGCCCGTGGTGACGACGAAGACGACGATGAGCAGCGCCTGGCGCGGCGCCAGGATAAGCTGTTTGAGGCGCTGCCAGCTATCGTGCATCCAACTCGATCATCGTCATCGCGAGGAGCGCAGCAACGCCGCGACCCAGAAATCCGCCGGAGACGCTGCACGGCTTCGCTTCGCTCGCCATGACGGACGAGGGTCAATCATCCCCCGACCGGCATGAAGTCATAGACCCCGACGCCCTGCACGAGCATGAGCTTGCAGGGGCCGTCATCCTTGCCGTGGACGTAATGCGCCGTCTTCGGCGCGATGGCGCAGCGCTCGCCCGGTTGCAGCAGATGGACCGCGTGCGGCGCCCGCGTCTCGACCACCATCGGCCCCTCGAGACAGACGAAGCTGTCGGTGATGGTGCTGTGATAATGCCAGGGGGCGCATTGCCCTTTCGCCAGGGTCAGCACCACGACGCGCAGATCGGCGCCTTCGGCGACCGTCTCGCGGCTGGCGATCACGTAGTTGCCGCGCGTGCGCTCCTCCATGATGGGCCTCCTCCTTCGTGCACGGTTTATGAGCGCACCAAAGCCGCTCCCTTGGCGAGCTCGCCGTAGAAATGGAATGAATCCTTTGGCCGGCGCTCGAGAGTCGCGTAGTCGACATGGACGAGGCCGAAGCGCTTGCTGAAGCCGAGGCCCCATTCGAAATTGTCGAGCAGCGACCAGACGAAATAGCCCTTCACGTCCACCCCCGCGGCGATCGCGTCGAGGATCGCGCCGAGATAGCCGCGCAGATATTCGATGCGCTCGCGATCGTGGATCTTGCCGTCGCGGGTGATCTCGTCGGCGAAGGCGGCGCCGTTCTCGGTGATGTAGATCGGGAGATCCCCGGCATAGCGCTTCTTGGCGTCGATCATCGTGGCGAGGAAAGCGTCGGGCGCGACCTCCCAGCCCATCTCGGTGACCGTGCAGTCGGGCTCGGGCGGCACCTCGGCGACATGGAACGGGTGATCCTTGTCGTGGCGCACGCGCAGCCGCGTATAGTGGTTGAAGGCGAAATAATCCTGCTTCTGGCGGATGATGTCGAAATCGCCGGGGCGGATCAGCGCCTCCATCTCGCCGGCGAGCGGCGCCGGATAATGGCCGAGAATCTGCGGATCGGGAAAGGCGCGGCTCCACATCGCGTCGAGCATCTCGGCGGCGATGCGATCGTCGTCTCGCCCGCTCGCCGGCTCCATCGGATGCAGATTGTAGATGTTGCCGAGGACGAGATCGGCGCGCTCGGAGCGCAGCGCCTGCATGCCGAGCCCGTGCGCCAGGTTCATCGTGTGCAGCGCCTTGAGCGCTGAGGCGCGGCCGCGGATTCCCGGCGCGTGCTCGCCGTCGCCATAGCCCTTGAAGGTTGCGACGTTGGGCTCGTTGAAGGTGGCAAGATAGCGCACGCGGTCGCCGAGGCGGCGGGCGACGAGGGCGGCGTAGTCGGCATACCAGCGGGCGCAGTCGCGGTTCTGCCAGCCGCCGCGATCCTCGAGCGCCTGCGGCAGATCCCAGTGATAGAGGCAGATCCACGGCTCGATCTCCGCCGCCATCACGCCGTCGATCAGGCGATCGTAGAATTCGAGCCCCTTCGCGTTCATTGCGCCGCGTCCGTCGGGCAGGATGCGCGACCAGCTCGTCGACAGGCGATAGGCGTTGAGCCCGAGCTCGCGCATCAGCGCGATGTCGGCGGGATAGCGGTGATAATGATCGCAGGCGACGTCCCCGGTATCGCCGCCGGCGATCTTGCCGGGGATATGGCTGAATCGGTCCCAAATGCTGGGGCCTCGCCCATCC
>DATAQP010000353.1:0-6811 GCA_036264595.1 Allostellaceae bacterium | reverse complement strand
CAACAACCGGCCCTACGAGGCCCTGACCGACGCGCTGTCGCGGGTCAACGAGGCGGCGCCCGCGACCCACGCCGCGGCGCGCGCCGAGCCGGCGCCGGCGGCGCATCAATTCACCATTCCGAGCGCGCATATCGACGTCACCGACCACTCGCTCGCCGACTGGCCGAAGCCAGCCTCGCTGGTGCCGGCGCTCACCCCCGCCGCCGGCGAGGTCGCCTTCGGCGAGACCTATCTCGCATGGAGCGGCGGCGGCCTCGCGCTGGCGACGATCGGCCAGGATTACTACGACCTCGACCTTCTCGCCTATGACGGCGAGTTTCCGCTCGGCGAGGCCTACCGCCTCGCCATCGGCATCGATGCCGGGGCGGGGCCGCGCCGCTTCACCCTCTATTTCGTGCCGCCGCGCACCAAGACCAAGGATCATCCGCCGATGGCGGCGCTGCTCTGCGCCGGCGAGGCGGCGACGCCGTCTTCCTGCGCTTCCGTGCCCGGCGCCGCCGCCGTCTATTTCGGCGCCGACCAGCCGCGCATCACCGCCGAGGGCTTCCTGCCATGGTCGGCGCTCGGCGTCGACCGGCCGCCTGCCGGCGACCGCATCAAGGTCGAGGTCGCCGCCACCGCCTGGCACCGCTCGCGCTGGATGTCGCTCTCCGGCCTGCCGCCCGAGGAAGGCATGGCGCATCCCGAGCGCTGGACGACGGCGCGGCTCGGCGGCACCGCCGAGGCGAGCGCCCGCAAGGCTCGCACCGGCTACTGACGGTCTCAGCCCGTCTTGACTCAGGCGGCCTTGACGCAGCCTTGCGGCTTGACCTTGCGGGTCGGCGAGGCCGGAAACTTGGCGAGCTTCTCTTCCGGGCGGATCGGCCGGCGCACCAGCTCGCCGCCGCAATTCGGGCAGCGCCCATGCAGCACGGTCTCGGCGCAGGTGCTGCAGAAGGTGCATTCGAAGGAGCACATCCGCGCCTCGGTCGAGTCGGGCGGCAGGTCCTTGTCGCAGCATTCGCAATTCGGCCGCAGCTCGAGCATGGGGCTCCTTAAGCTCAGTAGGCGTGCTCGGTGAAGATCGGATCGATGTTGCCGTGCCAGCGCGTTGCAAAATCCTTCAGCAGATCCTCGGCCGGGGTGCGGCCCGAATCGGCGATGGCGAAGAGCGGGTTGAGGTAGTGCGTCTCGTTCTCGCCGCAACTGTCGCGGCGGGCGCGGCGCTGCAGCCCGGCGCGCGACAGGGCGAGCACGTCGAGCGCGATCTCGCGCAAGGTGCGACCGCGGAACGGTGTCTTGAGGCCGAGGCGCGGCACGAGATCGCGCAGCGCCTGGTGCTCCTGCGGCGTCCAGTCGGCGATCATCGCGGCGGCGGCGTCGAGCGCTGCCTGGTCGTAATAAAGCCCGACCCAGAAGGCCGGCAGGGCGCATAGCCGGCCACACGGCCCGCCATCGGCGCCGCGCATCTCGAGGAAGCGCTTCAGCCGCACCTCGGGGAAAGCGGTGGTGAGATGGTCGACCCAGTCGCCCATGCGCGCCACCTCGCCGGGCAGCGCCGGCAGCTTGCCGGCGATGAAATCGCGGAAGGACTGGCCCGACGCGTCGATGTAGCGCCCCTCGCGATAGACGAAATACATCGGCATATCGAGCAGATAGTCGACATAGGTCTCGAAGCCGAACCCCTTCTCGAAGACGAAGGGCAGGATGCCCGAGCGGTCGGGATCGACATCGGTCCAGACATGGCTGCGATAGCTCAAATACCCGCTCGGCTTGCCCTCGACGAAGGGCGAGGCGGCGAAGAGCGCGGTGGCGACCGGCTGCAGCGCGAGGCCGACGCGGAACTTGGTCACCATGTCGGCTTCCGAGGCGAAGTCGAGATTGACCTGCACGGTACAGGTCCGCAGCATCATGTCGTGGCCCATCGTGCCGCGCTTCGGCATGTAGTCGCGCATGATGGCGTAGCGCCCCTTGGGCATCCACGGCACGTCCTCGCGCCGCCATTTCGGATCGAAGCCGAGGCCGAGCATGCCGATGCCGAGCTCGCCGGCGACCTCGCGCACCTGCTTCAGATGCGTGCCGACCTCGGCGCAGGTCTGGTGCACGGTCTCGAGCGGCGCGCCCGAGAGCTCGAACTGGCCCCCCGGCTCGAGCGAGATCGAGCATTGGCCCTGGGCGAGGGCGATCGGCTTGCCCTCCTCGAGGACGGGAGTCCAGCCGAAGCGGGTCAACCCTTCGAGCAGGGCGCGGATGCCGTCCTTCCCCTCATAGGGGACGCGGCGCAGATCGCTGCGGCGGAAGACGAATTTCTCGTGCTCGGTGCCGATCCGCCAGGCTTCCGGTGGCTTCGACCCGGACGCGAGATACTCGACGAGCTGACGCTTGTCGGTGATCGTCTCGCCGGTAGAGGTGGGGGGCGCGGACATGAATCGAAACAGCTTTCAAACTGGTGATGACGGGAGCCAGTGAGCCTGGCTGATTATACCATTTGGCGAACGTCGCGCGCACCTTGACTGAGCCGGGGGCTCGACCGGGGCTCAGCCGGCGCGGTTTTCCCGCCAGTCTCCGGCGACGGCCTGGAAAACGGCGAGCGCGGCGAGCGCGGCAGTGTCGGCGCGCAGGACGCGCGGGCCGAGGCTGACGGGGTTAACAAAGGGAAGATTCGCGAGGCCGTCAAGCTCCGTTTCGGTGAAGCCGCCTTCCGGCCCGATCAGCACCGCCGCCCCCGCCGACAGGGTCTGGCGCAGCTCGGCGACGATCTCGGCGATCGGCGGCGCCCGGCCGCGCTCGTCGCAGACGATGAGGCGGCGCTGCTGCGGCCAGCGCGCGATGAGCGACGGCAGGCTCTCGGGCGGATGGACGACCGGCACGGCGAGGCGCTCGGTCTGCTCGGCCGCCTCGACCGCATTGGCCTGCAGCCGCTCGAGATTGACGCGCTCGACGATGGTGCGTGCCGTGCGCACGGGATAAAGCGCGGCGACGCCGAGCTCGGTCGCCTTCTCGACGAGATAGTCGATGCGCGCCCGCTTGACAGGCGCGAAGACGAGCCAGAGATCGGGCTCGGGAACCTGTTTGCGAGCCTGCTCGCTCAGCGCGACCGAGCATTTCCCCTTGGCGATGCCGTCGATCCGTCCAAGCCACTCGCCGTCGCGCCCGTTGAAGAGGGCGAGCGCGGCGCCGGGGCCGAGGCGCAGCACATTGCGCAGGTAATGCGCCTGGCCCTCGGCGAGGACGAGCGTGGCGCCTGATGCGAGATCGTCCGGCACGTAAAGGCGGGCGGCGGGTTTCTCGCTCATGGCGCGCGCCAGTCCCTCACCCGCCCCATCGCTGGCGCGATGGGTCCCCACCCTCTCCCGCATTGCGGGAGAGGGTGCCGCGGGCATCGCGCGCGGCGGGTGATGGCGCGGCGCCCGGCCACCGCCTATCCCCGGGGATCCACATCGAGCCGCACGGCGATGCCGTCGAGCGTCGGCGAGACGGCGCGGTAGCGCTTCATGACCAGCGGGTCGTGGCCGGGGATGATGTGGTCCTCGCTGTCGGCGAGCTCGCGGATGCGGCGATAGCCCTCGATCATGTCGCCGACATGGAAGACGATGGGGAAAGGCCGCACGGTCTGGAAATTGGCGTAGAGATGGGCGGCGTCCGAGGCGAGCAAGACCCAGCCGCGCCGCGTCATCACGCGCACCACCTGCAGCCCGGCGGTGTGGCCGCCGATGTGATGGACGGAGAGACCTGGCGCCAGCTCGGCGTCGCCGTCATGGAAGACGACGCGGCCCCTATAGACCTCGCGGACGAGGCCGACGACGTCCTCGACCGCATAGGCCTCGCCGAACGGGCGATGCGCCATGTGGCGCCCGGTGGCGTATTCCATCTCCTTGTCTTGGAGATGGAACTTCGCGGCAGGGAAGAGGTCGAAATTGCCGACATGGTCGTAATGGAGGTGCGTCAGGATGACGTCCTCGACCTTGGCCGGATCGACGTCGAGGAGGCGCAGGCCTTCGGCCGGGTTGCGCAGGAGCTCGCGCTTGCGGTGCCTGGCGGTCTCGGCGTTGAAGCCGAGATCGACGACGATGCTGCGCGTCGTGCCGCGCGCCAGCCAGACATAGAAATCGAGCGGCATCGGCCCGTCATGCGGATCGCCGCCGATGAAGTTGAGATTGGCGTAGCGCTCGCCGTGATGAGCGTATTTGACAGCGAAGAGCTCGTAGGTGTCGGGGGTGGTCATGGCGATCTCTTGAGTCGATTGCGCATGGGATCGACGGCTTGCGTCCTTCGAGACGCGCTCTGCGAGCGCTCCTCAGGATGAGGAAGATTTTCTGCGCCATACCCGGTCTCCCTCATCCTGAGGAGGCCGCAAAGCGGCCGTCTCGAAGGACGCAGGGACGGTAGTGCAACGCCGCCAGTCACGCCCCCTCCTCGATCAGCATCTCCAAGTACCGCGCGATCTCGGTGTGGTCGGCGGCGGCGCCGAGCTTAGCCTCGGCTTCGTTCCAGAGCGCAATGCAGGCGGCGGCGAGCGGCGTCCTGGTGTCGGTCGCCTCGGCGGTCTCGAGCGCGGTGCGCAGATCCTTGGCCATCAACCCCAGGGTGAAGCCGGCGGCGTAGCGCTTTGGCAGGATGAACTGCTTGAACTTGTTCTCGGTGGCGTTGTTGCGGCCAGTCGAGGCGTTGAGGATGTCGACCATGGTGGCGGGATCGAGGCCGAAGCGCTGGCCGACCAGCACCGCCTCGGCCGCCGCGGCGAGGCCGGCCGCCGAGACGTAGTTGTTGAGCGCCTTCATGGCGTGGCCGGAGCCGAGCGGGCCGGTCGGGAAGACCTCGCGCCCCATCGCGGCAAGAAGCGGGCGGCAGCGCTCGATATCGGCCGCCTCGCCGCCGACCATGATGGCGAGCGTGCCGTCGATGGCGCGCTTGACGCCGCCCGAGACCGGCGCGTCGACGAGGGCGATGCCGCGCGACGCCAGCTCGGCGCCGAGCGCGCGCGTGCCGACCGGCGCCGACGAGCTCATGTCGACGACGAGCGATCCCGCCGTGAGCCCGTCGAGCACGCCGTCATTCGAGCCCTCGTCGCCGAGCAGGGCTTTGCGGACGATCTTGCCGTCCGGGAGCATGGTGATGACGATGTCGCTCATCTCGCCGAGCACGGCGAGCGAGGCGGGCAGCAGCGCCTTGACGCCGAGCCCGGCGAGGCGCTTGGGATCGGCATCGGCGACGGCGAGGCCGAACCCCGCCTTCAAGAGATTCTCGGCCATCGGCCGCCCCATATTGCCGAGGCCGACGAAGCCGATGCGGGGTCGTGCGGTCATGGTGCTGTGCTCCGCTGTTGCCTCGTCGCTCCTGGCCCTGGAGCGGTCATCGTGCGTCCTTCGAGACGATCGCTGTAGTTTACCCTGAGGAGCCGCCTTGGCGGCGTCTCGAAGGGCGACCTCCTCAGGATGAGGTAAGCCGTTAATGCCACGCCGAAATCCTCCTCATCCTGAGGAGCGCCGCACGGCGCGTCTCGAAGGACGCACCACAGCGATGCATGCGAATCCGACCGGCATCCCCTATTTCTTCGCCCTGTCGATCTCGTCGAAGACCTCTTTCGCGGTGCGGAAGGCGTCGATCGCCGCCGGGACGCCGCAATAGACGCCGGCCTGCAAGAAGATCTCTGATATCTCCTCGCGGCTGATGCCGTTATTGAGCGCGCCCTTGACGTGCAGCCTGATCTCGTGCGGCCGGTTGAGCGCGGTCAGCATGGCGAGGTTGAGCATGCTGCGCGTCTTGCGGGGCAGGCCGGGCCGCGTCCACACGGCGCCCCAGCAATATTCGGTGACGAATTCCTGCATCGTGCGATTGAAATCGGTCGCCGTCGCCATCGCCTTGTCGACGTGCTCGGCGCCGAGCACCTCGCGCCGCACCGCCATGCCCTTGTCGAAGAGTGCCTTGTCCATGCCATCCTCCATCTCTCGTTGAGCGACTTGCCGGCATGCTGTGTCGGGGCCGCCATCGCGATCAAGCCGAATCTTCGGCAGCGGCGAAAGGGGCGGCGAAGGGAGGGCGGTGCGCGGTCAGCGCGGCCAAAAGCGCCAGCGCCGCCTCGTGCCGCTCCGGCGTCATCGCGTCCGTATCCTGCGGGATGCAGGCGGAATGCAGGTGATCGTCCGGTTCCGCCCGACGATTCGACACACCCGGACCGGCCGGCGGCGAGTCGGCGTCCGGGGCCGGCTGTCCTGAATTTGCAGGCGGAATGCAGGCGGGCGACGGAGAAGCCACGCTCCCCCCGCCCTGACTAGCTCCCTGAGCAGCGCCGGAGGCGCGTGTCGAAGGACCAGGGGCGGAATCGGCTTCGTCCTCCTCTTCTGCCGCCATATTCTCCTGTGCGGTTCCCGCCCGCGCGGGCAGGACCGGAAAGCCCGGCCGGTATCTCATCATGGCGTTCTCCTGCCGCCAGGCGTTGAGCACCCGCACCCTTGCGTCGAGCACGCGCGTCACCGCCTCGGCCTCGTCGGGCGCGATCTCGCCGGTGAAGAGGGCGCGCAGCACCGCGTCATGCGCGGCGACGACGTTATGCGCCGGCAGCCCGTCGGGAAGCGCGATCTCGATGCCGCGCGTCCGCGGCCGCGGGCAGAGATGGGCGACGACGAAGCGCGCCGCCACCGCATCGCCGCCCTTCGCCTTGTCGAGGACGAGGCGAACGATCGCCCGATCCTCCCCCTCCTCCATCAGCTCGCGCAGGAGGGTCGCGCGGTTGCGAGTGCCGGGCGCCTTGCCGGCGGGGTTGCCGGACTGGCCGGGTACAAAGCGGCCGGTGGGGTCGCGAGAGGAGGAGGCTGATATGGACATAAGATTG
>DATAQP010000340.1:0-2826 GCA_036264595.1 Allostellaceae bacterium | reverse complement strand
CATGTCGAAGGACTCGATCGAGCGCGCGGTGAAGAAGGCCAGCGGCGCCGAGGGCGAGAACTACGACGAGATTCGCTACGAGGGCTACGGCCCGGGCGGCGTCGCCGTGATCGTCGAGGCGCTGACCGACAACCGCAACCGCGCGGCGTCCGACATCCGGTCCTATTTTACCAAGTCCGGCGGCAATCTCGGCGAAACCAATTCGGTGGCGTTCATGTTCGATCGTACCGGCATCATCGAATACGACGCCAAGGTCGCCTCCGCCGATGCGATGCTGGAGGCGGCGATCGAGGCCGGTGCCGACGATGTGTCGTCGAGCGAGAACGGCCATGAGATCTATGCCTCGCCGGAGACGTTCCGCGAAGTCGCCAAGGCGCTGGAAGCGAAATTCGGCGAACCGCGCAAGGCGGCGCTGACCTGGAAACCTCAGAACACGGTACCGGTGGACGACGAGACCGGCGAGAAGCTGTTGAAGCTGATCGACCTGTTGAACGAGCACGACGACGTCCAGAACGTCTACGCCAATTTCGAGGTCTCCGACGCGCTGGTCGCCAAGATGGGCGGTAGTTGAGCCGTCGTTGTCGCGGGGAAGACGGCCAGTAGATGTTTCGCCAACCGGGCTCCGGCGGTATCACTTCCCCATGACACCTCAGCCGATTCGCCACCACGTTCGCATCCTTGGCATCGATCCGGGCCTGCGCCGCACCGGCTGGGGCGTGATCGAGATCGACGGCAACCGGCTGGTCTTCATCGGCTGCGGCTCGGTGGAACCGCCCGAAAGCCTGCCGCTGGCGAGCCGCTTATTGGCGATCCATGAGGGCCTCGCCGCCGTGCTCGGCGACTTCAAACCGGCGGAGGCCGCCGTCGAACAAACTTTTGTCAACAAGGACGGCGTTGCTACCCTAAAACTCGGCCAGGCGCGCGGCGTCGCCATGCTGGCGCCGGCAATGTTCGGGATATCGGTCGCGGAATATGCCCCGAACCAGGTGAAGAAGACCGTGGTCGGCGCGGGCCACGCCGATAAGAACCAGATTCTGATGATGCTGAAGATCCTGCTGCCGAAGGCCGAGCCGAAATCCCCCGACGCCGCGGACGCGCTGGAGATCGCCATCACACATGCTCATCATCGCCAGAGCGCAACGCTGCGGCTGAAGGTGGTGGAGGCATGATCGGTAAACTGAAAGGCCTGATCGACAGCTACGGCGAGGATTTTGTCATTCTCGACGTCGGCGGCGTCGGCTATCAGGTGCATTGCTCGGGCCGCACGCTGCGGGCACTGCCGCCGCCCGGCGAGGCCGCGGTGCTGTCGATCGAGACCTACGTGCGCGAGGATCAGATAAAACTGTTCGGCTTTCGCAGCGACATCGAGCGCGAATGGTTTCGGCTGCTGCAGACGGTGCAGGGCGTCGGGGCGAAAGTGGCCCTCGCAGTGCTCGGCACCTTGCCGCCATCAGATCTCGCCAATGCGATCGCGCTGCGCGACAAGTCGGCGGTCTCGCGCACGCCGGGCGTCGGCCCGAAGGTGGCCGAGCGCATCGTTACCGAACTGAAGGACAAGGCACCTAGCTTTGCCGATGTCGATCCGGCGCTGGTGCATCTCTCGGGCGCGATCGACGATCAACGCGCGCCGCGTCCGGTCACCGACGCGATCTCGGCGCTGGTCAATCTCGGCTACGGCCAGCCGCAGGCCGCCGCCGCCATCGCCTCGGCCTCGCGCAGCGCCGGTGAAAACGCCGAGACCGCGCAGCTGATCCGGCTCGGGCTGAAGGAGCTGGCGAAGTGACCCCGCCCTCCCGCATTGTCGCGCCAGAGCGCCGCACCGAGGATGCGCCCGACACCGCGCTGCGTCCGCAACTGCTGTCGGAATTCGTCGGCCAGGCGCAGGCGCGCGCCAATCTCTCGATCTTCATCGAGGCCGCCCGCAAGCGTAACGAGGCGCTCGATCATGTGCTATTCGTCGGCCCCCCCGGCCTCGGCAAGACCACGCTGGCGCAGATCGTGTCGCGCGAACTCGGCGTCGGCTTTCGCGCTACGTCCGGGCCGGTGATCGCCAAGGCCGGCGATCTTGCGGCGCTGCTGACCAATCTCGAAGAGCGCGACGTGCTGTTCATCGACGAAATCCATCGTCTCAGCCCCGCGGTCGAGGAGGTGTTGTATCCGGCGATGGAGGATTTTCAGCTCGACCTCATCATCGGCGAGGGACCGGCGGCGCGCTCGGTCAAGATTGAGCTCGCAAAGTTCACGCTGGTCGGCGCCACCACGCGCGCGGGGCTGTTGACCAATCCGCTGCGCGACCGTTTTGGCATACCGGTACGATTGAATTTCTACACGGAAGAGGAACTCGAAAAAATCGTCACCCGCGGCGCCCGCGTGCTCAAGATCGGCATGACCCCTGATGGCGCCAACGAGATCGCGCGCCGCGCCCGCGGCACGCCGCGCATCGCGGGACGGCTGTTACGCCGCGTCCGGGATTTTGCTTCCGCCGCGGATGCCGCCTCGATCGACCGCTCGATCGCCGACAACGCGCTGAGCGCGCTGGAAGTCGACGCCGCAGGGCTCGATGCCATGGACCGGCGCTACCTCACCACGATCGCAATGAATTACGGCGGCGGTCCGGTGGGGGTGGAAACCATGGCGGCGGCGCTGTCCGAGCCGCGCGATGCCATCGAGGACATTATCGAGCCGTTCCTGATCCAGTGCGGCTATCTGCAGCGCACCCCGCGCGGCCGGCTGTTGACCTCGCATGCGTTCCGCCACCTCGGCCTCGCCGAGCCCGCGCGCGATTCGGCGCAGTTCGGGTTGTTCGGCGGCGGCGAGGAAGAGCCA
>DATAQP010000322.1:0-2466 GCA_036264595.1 Allostellaceae bacterium | reverse complement strand
GAAATAGTTGGGCGCTAAGCTTGGCCTAAGCTTACGCTAGGCTGACCTAAGATTGCTCTGCATACTCGTGGTCATGGCACATCTCGATAGCGACAACCGCAACGTTCTTCTCACCGCTCGCGAGCTCGAATACGAGCGGCTGGCGCTGCGCTACGCCGAGCTGACGTCACGCTGCGGCCGGCTCGGCACGCTGATCGTCGAGCGCCTGGCGACGTGCCGTGCGGAACAGGAGCGCTTGACAGAGGCTTCGCCGTCGCGCTAAGCGGAAGCACTACCGTGGTGATTTGAGCCGACCGGCTTGCGGCCACGTTAAAAATACCGCTAAAAGGTCGGGGCGTTGGCGAGATGCAACCCCGATCCCTCGCGGTCGGGGTTTTTTGTTGCCCCGAATTCAATGCCTGCCGGTCGGTCGAGAGGAGAGCGAGATGTCCGCGAGCAGAAAGACCGAAGCCCGCATTTTGCGCCCGCGCACGCTGATGGTGCGCGGCGGCACTAGGCGCAGTGCCAATAACGAGACGAGCGAAGCGATCTACATGAACTCGGGCTATGTCTACGGCTCCGCCGAGGAAGCCGAGACTGCCTTCGTCAAGGATGACGGCTCGCGCTTCCTCTACTCGCGCTACGCCAGCCCGACGGTCAACATGTTCGAGGAGCGCCTGCGCCTCATCGAGGGCGCCGAGGGCTGCCGCTCCACCGCCAGCGGCATGGCCGCGGTCTTCGCCGCGCTGGCCTGCCAAGTCAAGGCAGGCAACCGCGTCGTCGCCTCGCGCGCCCTCTTCGGCTCCTGCCACTACATCATCGCCCAGCTGCTGCCGCGCTGGGGTGTCGAGACGGTGTTCGTAGACGGCCGCGACCTCGCCGCCTGGCGGGAGGCGCTGCGGCGCCCTACCAAGGTGGTGTTCTGCGAAAGCCCGTCCAACCCGACGCTCGAGCTCGTCGATATCCAAGCCGTCGCCGAGCTCGCCCATGCCGCCGGGGCGCGTTTCGTCATCGACAACGTCTTCGCGACGCCGCTCGGCCAGCGCCCGCTCGAGCTCGGCGCCGACATCGTCGTCTATTCGACCACCAAGCATATCGACGGCCAGGGCCGCAGCCTGGGCGGCGCCATCCTCGGCAGCGGCGATTTCATGACCAAGGAGCTGTCGCCCTTCCTGCGCCATACCGGCCCGGCGCTCAGCCCGTTCAATGCCTGGCTGCTCCTCAAGGGGCTGGAGACGCTCGATCTCAGACTGGCGCAACAGGTGCGCAACGCAGCCGAGCTCGCCCCGTTCCTCGAAACGCACTTGAAGGTCGATAGGGTCTTCTATCCCGGCCTCGCCAGCCATCCGCAAGCTGCCCTCGTCGCCCGCCAGATGAAGAACGGCGGCGCCCTCATCGCCTTCAGCATCAAGGGCGGGAAGGAGGCCACGTTCCGCTTCCTCGACGCGCTCGAGATCATCGACATCTCGAACAATCTCGGCGACGCCAAGAGCCTGATCTGCCACCCGGCGACGACGACCCATCAGAGCATGCCGGCCGCCGAACGGGAGAAGCTCGGCATCGGTCCGGCCTTGCTGCGCCTGTCGGTCGGGCTCGAGGATGCCGCCGATCTGCGCGACGATCTCGACCGCGCGCTGGCGACGGCGTGACGAGAACAATAGGTCAGCAAGCTTGACTTTCGACCGTTAAGGGAGCATTTACCAAATCACGGTACGATCGTTTCTGACGATACGACTTGAATCCTGCAATCGCGCAGGGTGGTGCTTGCCCGAGAGGGCGGCACCGCCGCGTTGCCGGGCGATCCTATAAAAGCGGCCGACCCGGAGCGCGCGGGGCCAGGCTAAACAGGAAAGACGGACGCCACCCGAGACGGGTGGACGGCCGATAGCGCAAAACCCGAATTACACCGTTGCCAACGACCCGCGACGCCAGCCGCGCCATTCCGGCGCAGCGATCGCGTGCGGCCATCCAACTGAAAGAACCAGCATAGTGCAGTCATTTGCCGAACTCGACCTCATCGAGCCCATCCAGCGCGCGGTCCGCACCGAGAATTACACCGCGCCGACGCCGATCCAGGCGCAAGCCATCCCGCATCTCCTGACCGGCTGCGACCTCCTCGGGGTCGCCCAGACCGGCACGGGCAAGACGGCGGCCTTCGCGTTGCCGATGCTGCAGCGCCTCGCCGCCGCCGACGCCAAGAAGCCGGCCGGGCCGCGCTTCACGCGCAGCCTCATCCTCACCCCGACGCGCGAGCTCGCCATCCAGATCGCCGACAGCTTCCGCGTCTACGGCAAGCATCTCGGCCTGCGCCAAGCCGTCGTCTATGGCGGCGTCGGCCAGAAGCCGCAGGTCGATGCGCTGGCGCGCGGCGTCGACATTCTCGTCGCCACGCCCGGCCGCCTGCTCGACCTGATGAACCAGGGCTTCCTGCGGCTCGACAAGATCGAGATCTTCGTTCTCGACGAGGCCGACCGGATGCTCGACATG
>DATAQP010000303.1:0-2426 GCA_036264595.1 Allostellaceae bacterium | reverse complement strand
ACCTCGACTTCACCTATTTCGGCTCCAAGCTGATCACGACAGGCATCGTGTACAACAAATCGGCCAAGAAGCCGGACTCTTGGCGCGACCTCCTCGCGCCCGAGGCGAAGGGCCAGGTCATCCTGCCGAGCCCGCTCTATTCCGGCGCGGCCGCCATCCACATGGCGGCGCTGAGCGACGACAAGCTGTTCGGCACTGGCTATTACGCGGCGCTCGCCGGCAATGGCGCCATCGCCGCGCGCGGCAACGGAGCAGTGCAGACTGCCGTCGCCGGCGGCCAGAAGATGTACGGCATCATCGTCGAGTTCATGGCGCTCAACGCCAAGGAGAAGGGCTCGCCCGTCGACTTCGTCTTCCCCAAGGAGGGGGTGAGCGCAGTGACCGAGCCAGTCGCCATTCTCAAGACCACCAAGAATCCCAACGCGGCGAAGGCGTTCGTCTCCTTCATCCTCTCCAAGGAGGGGCAGGAGCTCGCCGCCAAGCAGGGCTTCCTGCCGGCGCGCAAGGACGTCGCGCCGCCGGCCGGCTTTCCCGCCGTCAACGAGCTCAACATCATTCCGGTCGATCTCGAGCGCGCCGCCAGCCAGGACGAGGCGATGAAGAAGAAATTCGCCGAGCTGTTCGGCGGCTGATCGTGTGAGATTGCCACGCAGTCTCACCCTGCTCGGCAGCGAGCAGGGTGCTTCCGCCATCCTGTTCGCAATCGTCGCCGCCCTCTCGATCTGGCCGATAACCCGGCTCGTCATCGAGGGGCTGGCGCCGGGGGGACGTTTCGATCCCACGCTGCTCGCCAGCGTACTGATGACACCGCAGAACTGGGTGGCGGCGGAGCACACGCTGATCACGTCACTTCTCGGCACGGCGATCTCGCTGCTCCTCGGCCTCCCGGTGGCGCTGCTTATCGCCCTCACCGATCTGCGCGGCAAATCCGCCCTTGTCTTCGCCTTCATGCTGCCGCTCCTCATCCCGCCGCAGATCATCGCCGTCGCCTGGATCGAGCTGGTCGGACCGGCCAGCCCGTTGCTGCGGCCGCTCGGCCTGGCGCCCGCCGCCGGCACGCCGCACCCGCTCTACGGGCCCGGCGGCATCAGCCTGCTGCTCGGCATCGAGCACGGACCGCTCGTCTTTCTCGCGCTCGGCGCGGGCCTGCGCGCCCTGCCGAGCGAGCTGCTCGAGGCGGCGCAGGCGGCCGGTGCCCACCCTTGGCGCATCCTGCGCGACGTCGTGCTGCCGATGGCCGGCCCGCAGCTGGTCGCCGGCGCCGCCCTCGCCTTCGTCTCCAATGTCGGCAATTTCGGCACCCCGGCTCTGCTCGGCATTCCCGGCGGCTACGGCGTGCTGACGACGCTGATCTATCAGAAGCTCGCCGGGTTCGGGCCGCGCGTCCTCGCCGAGGTCGCCGATCTCTCGCTGATGCTCGCCGCCATCGCCGGGCTCGGCCTGCTCGTCCAGGGCTGGATGAACCGGCGCGGCGCGGTACGGGCACTGGCCGCCGGCCGGCCGCCGCATCCCTTCTTTCTCGGCACCGCGCGCCCCGCCGTCGAGATCGCGGTGTGGCTCGGCGTCGCCGTCATCGTGATGATGCCGCTCGCCGCCCTGCTCGCCACGTCGCTGGTCCCCGCCTACGGCGTGCCGCTCAGCCGCGCGACGGCGACGCTGGAGAACTACCGGTACATCATCTTCAGCCATGACGCGGCGCGGCGCGCGGCGGTCAACAGCCTTGCCCTTGCCGGCGGCGCCGCGCTCATTCTCGCCGTCATCGTCCTTCCTTTCGGCTATTTCATCGCCTGGCGGCGCAGCACGGCGATGCGTGTGCTTGGAATCATCGCCGAGTGGCCCTACGCGCTCCCCGGCGTCGTGCTGGCCATCGCCTTCATCCTCGTCCTCATCCATCCGCTGCCGCTCCTCGGCTTCTCGCTCTACAACACGATCTGGATCCTGCTCATCGCCTATCTCGCCCGCTTCCTCACCCTGTCGCTGCGCACGGTGACGGCCGGGTATCTGCAGCTCGACCGCACGCTCGAGGAGGCGGCGCAGATGGCCGGAGCCGGCTTCCTGCGCCGGCTGCGCGACGTCATCGCGCCGCCCCTCGCCCCCGTCCTCGTCGCCGGCGGCATCGTCGTATTCCTCACCGCCCTCAACGAACTCACCCTGTCGATCCTCCTCTGGTCGTCGGGCAACGAGACGCTGGGGATCGTCGTCTTCAGCCTCGAGCAGGGCGGCGACAATTTGTCCGCCGCCGCGCTCGCCGTGCTGACCGTGATGGCGACCTTGCTTCTTATGCTACTCGCCGGGCGCCTCGCCGATCGGCTGCCGCGCGGAGCCCTGCCATGGCAGGTCTGACGCTGAGCGGCGTCGGCCGCCGCTTCCGTACGGTCGCCGCCGTCGCGGATGTCGACCTCGCCCTCGCCCCCGGCGAGTTCCTC
>DATAQP010000285.1:0-5161 GCA_036264595.1 Allostellaceae bacterium | reverse complement strand
AGCGGCAGCATCGCCAAGGAATGTTTGAACCACGAAGGTCACGAAGCTCTTTCTTCCGGCGCTTCGTGCCTCTTCCTGCACCTCGCCAGCTCCCTTCTGGAAAAGGATGAAGGCTTCGTGACCTTCGTGTCCTTCGTGGTTCAGCTTTTCTGGTTCCCTCCTCCGCTACGCCGATCTTCGCGATTGTCGGCGATACCTCGCTCCGGTAGACTATTTTAGACTTGAAATAATTGAGTCGAAGGCGCGGCGGTGCAGATGGTGGATTCGCGGCCATTCAGCCTCAGCCATGCCGCCGTCACCGGCGGCGGCAGCGGCATCGGTGCCGCCATCGCCAACGAGCTGGCGCGGCTCGGCGCCCGCCTCACCCTGCTCGGGCGCAACCCTGACCGTCTCGCCGCCCGCGCCGGCGAGATTGCGACGCGTCATGACGTCGCCGCCGCCAGCGTCACCCTCGACGTCACCGATGCCGCCGCCGTGGCGCGGGAATTCGCCAAGCTCGGCCGCGTCGACATCTTGATCAACAATGCCGGCGCCGCCGAAAGCGCGCCGATCGCGCGCAGCGACGCGGCGCTGATGCAGCGCATGCTCGACGTCAACTATCTCGGCCCGTTTCATTGCATCCAGGCCGTGCTCCCTGCCATGCGCGAAGCCGGCAGCGGGCGGATCGTCAACATTGCCTCGACCGCTGGCCTCACCGGCTATCCCTATGTCGCGGCCTATTGCGGCGCCAAGCATGCGCTGGTTGGGCTGACTCGCGCCCTCGCCCTCGAGCTGGCGCGGACAGGCATCACCGTCAACGCGGTCTGCCCCGGCTTCACCGATACCGAGCTGGTCACGCGCGCCGCCGCGACGATCGCCGCCAAGACCGGCCGCAGCGAAGCGGCGGCACGCGAGGAGCTGGCACGCGGCAATCCAATGGGACGGCTGGTGACGCCGACCGAGGTCGCCGCCGCCGTCGCCTTCCTCTGCCTGCCGGCTGCCTCGGCGATGACCGGGCAGGCAATCGCCGTCGCCGGCGGCGAGGTCATGTCATGAGCGAGGCGCGGACCAAGCCGGTTGCCCTGCGCGCCGCCCCTCGCGCCGACCGCGAATCGGCGGTCGCCAGCGACGATAAGCTCGAGCTCAAAGTCTGGCTGCGCCTGCTCACCTGCGCCAATCTCATCGAGGGCCAGGTGCGCAATCTGCTGCGCGAGAATTTCGCCACCACCCTGCCGCGCTTCGATCTCCTGGCGCAGCTCGACCGCGCCCCCGACGGGCTGACCATGGGCGAGCTGAGCTCGCGGCTGATGGTGACCAACGGCAACGTCACCGCGCTCGCCGATGCGCTGGTGCGCGAGGGGCTGGTGCTGCGCGAGGCCCATCCGAGCGATCGTCGCAGCCTTTGCCTGCGCCTCTCTGCCGAGGGCAAGCGGGTGTTCGACGCGATGACCCCGGCGCATGAGGAGTGGATCGATCAGATGATGGGCGAGCTGAGCCGTGACGAGCTGGCACGGCTGCTCGATCTTCTCGGCAAGCTGAAACGCGCGGCGCGGCGTAACGAGAGGGTGTCATGAAAGCGGCTGAAATCAGGACCTATCATGTCGGCTGGCAGGTCGCGGCGCGTGTGGCGACGATCACGCTCGACCGGCCCGAGCGCAAGAACCCCCTCACCTTCGCGAGCTATGCCGAATTGCGCGATCTCTTCCGCGGCCTCGGCGCGGTCGAGGACGTCAAGGCGGTGGTGCTGACAGGCACCGGCGGCAATTTCTGCAGCGGCGGCGACGTCCACGAGATCATCGGCCCGCTGACGAAGATGGATATGGGTGGGCTCCTCGACTTCACCCGCATGACCGGCGATCTCGTCAAGGCTATGCGGCTCTGCCCGCAGCCGATCGTCGCCGCCATCGACGGCATCTGCGCGGGGGCCGGCGCCATACTGGCGATGGCCTCCGATCTGCGCCTTGGCACAGGACGCAGCAAGACCGCCTTCCTCTTCACCCGCGTCGGCCTCGCCGGCTGCGACATGGGGGCCTGCGCCATCCTGCCGCGCATCATCGGCCAGGGCCGCGCCGCCGAGCTGCTCTTCACCGGCCGCTCGATGTCGGGTGAGGAAGCCGAAGGCTGGGGCTTCCTCAATCGGCTCTGTACGCCGGAAACCGTGCTCGGCGAGGCGCAGGCGCTCGCCGCCGAGCTCGCCGCCGGCCCCTCTTTCGCCCATGCGATGACCAAGCGCATGCTGCACGAGGAATGGGACATGAGCGTCGAGCAGGCGATCGAGGCCGAGGCGCAGGCCCAGGCGATCTGCATGCAGACCAAGGATTTCACCCGCGCCGACGAAGCCTTCGCGGCCAAGCGCAAGCCGGTCTTCGAGGGGAATTGATGACGGATCTCGGCTCGCTCACTTATTCCCTCTCCCCTCGCGGGAGAGGGAGGGACCCATTGCGGAAGCAATGGGAGGGTGACGGGGTCGCCAGACGCTGCGAGAGCCCCCTCACCTTCCCACGCCTTCGGCGCGGGCCCCTCCCTCTCCCGCAGGGGGAGAGGGGGATTGGCGGGACCGCGTAGATGGCCGATCGCAGCTTCCTCGCCTGGCCGTTCTTCGACGACACGCACCGGGCTCTCGCCAAGGAGCTCGATGCCTGGACGGCGAAGGAGATCGAGCCGCATGCGCATGACGAGAGCGATGTCGATGCATTGTCGCGCCGCTTCGTTTCCATGCTCGGCGATGCTGGCTGGCTGCGCTACGCCGTGCCGCGCACCTATGGCGGGCATTTCGAAAAGCTCGACGTGCGCAGCCTCTGTCTCGTCCGCGAGACGCTGGCGCGAACCACCGGCCTTGCCGATTTCGCCTTCGCCATGCAGGGACTCGGCAGTGCTTCGATCGCGCTCTACGGCAGCGAGGCGCTGAAACAGCGGTACCTGCCGAAAGTCTGTGCCGGGCGACAGGTCGCCGCCTTCGCCCTGTCGGAGCCCGAAGGCGGCTCGGACGTCTCCGCGCTGCGCATGACGGCGCGGCTCGATGGCGACCATTACCTGCTCGACGGCAGCAAGACCTGGATCTCGAATGCCGGCATCGCCGACCACTACGTCGTCTTCGCGCGCAGCGGCGAGGTGCCCGGTGCCAAGGGGCTTTCCGCCTTCGTCGTCGACGCCGCGACGCCGGGCCTGACGGTCAGCGAGAAGATCGCCATCATCGCGCCGCACCCGCTCGGCACACTCGCCTTTGCCGGTTGCCGCGTGCCACGAACCCAGCTTCTCGGCAGGCCGGGCGACGGCTTCAAGATCGCCATGGCGACGCTCGACATCTTCCGCTCGACCGTCGGCGCCGCCGCGCTCGGCTTCGCCCGCCGCGCGCTCGACGAGGCGGTCGCGCGCGTCTCGGCGCGCGAGGCCTTCGGCAAGAAGCTCGCCGAGTTCCAGATGACGCAAGCGAAGCTCGCCGAGATGGCGACCGAGATCGATGCCGCCGCGCTGCTGATCTATCGCGCCGCCTGGACCAAGGATTGCGTCGCCGAGCGGGTGACGCGCGAGGCGGCGATGGCGAAGATGTACGCGACCGAGGCGGCGCAGCGCATCATCGATGCCGCTGTGCAGCTCCATGGCGGCATGGGCGTGGTGAGCGGCGTTCCCGTCGAGCGCCTCTACCGCGAGATCCGCGCCCTGCGCATATACGAGGGCACGACGGAGATCCAGAAGCTGGTGATCGCGAGCCAGGTGCTGGCGGGGGCAGAAACGGAAAAACGATGAACCGAAACCTATTTGTAGGGGCCGGGTTCTACCCGGCCCGGGCGGGGCCGAGCCCCGCCCCTACAATTAAAGAATCGTGCTGGCGATGAAGCTCCTTGAGCCGCTCCGCATCAACGGCATGACGATTCCCAACCGGGTGATCGTGCCGGCGATGGTAACGCGGCTCTCGGGCGAGGACGGCTATGTCAACGAGGCGGTCATCGACCGCTATGTGCGCTATGCCGAAGGCCATGTCGGCCTCATCGTCGTCGAGGCGACCGCGATCCACGGCAACAAATCCGGGCCCCTGCTCCGCCTCTCCGACGACAGCTTCATCGCGGGTCACCGCGCTCTCGTCGAGCGCGTCCATGCCGAATCGGATTCGAAGATCGTCCCGCAGATCATCCATTTCCTCAAGGTCGCGCGCTCGGGCTGGCGGCAGACGATCGACAGCCTGACGCCGCACGAGATCGACGGCATCATCGCGATGTTTGCCGATGCGGCGGGACGCGTCCGCGAGGCCGGCTATGACGGCGTCGAGCTCCATTCGGCACATGCCTACACGCTGTCCTCCTTCCTCTCGCGCCATAATCCCAGGCGCGACGAGTATGACGGCCGCACGCTCGAAGGCCGGCTGCGCCTCTTCGGCAAGGTCATGCTCAAGGTGCGCGCCCGCGTCGGCGCCGATTTCCCGATCGGCGTGCGCTTCCTCGCCGAGGAATCGATCAAGGACGGCTACGGCCTGCCCGATGCGCAGCGGATTGCCCTGCGGCTGGCGCAGATGGGCGTCGACTACGTCTCGCTTTCGGTCGGCGGCAAGTTCGAGGACGCGGTCCACAAGCCGGGCCAGCCGCTCTACCCCTATACCGGCTATTCCGGGGATCGCTGCATGCCGGGCGACTGGTACCCGGCGCTGCCGCACGCCAATCTCGCGGCGGAAATCAAGCGCTACGTCAACGACAAGGGCTATGCCGTCCCGGTCGCCTCGGTCGGCAAGATCAGCGCGCCGGACGACGCCGAACGGCTGCTCGTCGAGGGCAAGGCCGACCTCATCGGCATGGCGCGCCAGCTCCTCTCCGATCCCGACTGGGTGCGCAAGGTCGCGGAGAAGCGTCCCGAGAAGATCATCCGCTGCATCTACTGCAATGTCTGCAAGCAGCTCGACGAGAACTTCAAGCTGGTGAGCTGCTTCCTGTGGCCGAAAGGCGCCATCCAAGCGCCGCGCGAGGATCTAACCGGCGCCGCGCCGGATTGGGGGCCGGACGGTGCCGGGTTGGCCGCAACCGTGGAGAACGGCACGATCCGCCTGAGCTGGAAGCGCGCGACCGGGAGCGGGATCGCTGGCTACGACGTCTTCCGCGCCGAGGATGGAGCTGCCGCCATCGTCGTCGAGGCGGTCAAGAGCGCCAAGCATGCCGATCGCAACGTGCTCGGCGGCCTCACCTACACCTACCAC
>DATAQP010000274.1:0-3383 GCA_036264595.1 Allostellaceae bacterium | reverse complement strand
AAGCGGTGATATTCCAGCGTGTTGTCGTGCAGATCCTCGCTCATCCCGCTCGCCTCTCGCCTCCCCCCGAAACCGTTGCGCCGAGCATAGCAGGTACGCCGCATCGGAGGGCAAGGGCGATTGTCCAGCCTCGCGCGTTGGGCGAGCGCCGGATCTCTCAGCGGCGAATTGGGGCTTCTAAGGATGGTGCGGTCGAGAAGACTCGAACTTCCAAGAGGTTTCCCTCACTAGCACCTCAAGCTAGCGCGTCTACCAATTCCGCCACGACCGCATAGGCGCCAGAGCATACCCAGAGCATCCAGGGCGGCAAATCAACTATTGCCGCCAGCGCCGCGGGTGATTACCAAATCCCCATGGTCATAGCAAGCGAAAGGGAGGCGCCGGCGATTTCGGCTCCGGCGCCGGCCGGCGAAAGCAGGCCGGTCGAATGGCGCATCAGCCCCGGGCTGGTGCCCTATGAGGAGACCGTCGCCGCCATGGAGGCGCGAGTTGCCGCGATCCGTGCCGGCAACGCCCCTGAGCTCGTCTGGCTGCTCGAGCATCCGCCGCTCTATACCGCCGGAACCAGCGCGCGCAGCGCCGATCTCGTCGAGCCCGGCCTCTTCCCGGTCCATCGCAGCGGCCGCGGCGGGCAATACACCTATCACGGACCGGGCCAGCGCATCGCCTATGTCATGCTCGATCTGCGCCGGCGCGGCGCCGATATCCGCTGCTATGTCCACACGCTCGAGGACTGGCTGATCGGCACCCTGGCGCTGCTCGGCGTCGCCGGCGAGCGGCGCCAGGGCCGGATCGGCATCTGGGTGGTCGGCGCCGATGGCGGCGAGAGCAAGATCGCCGCGCTCGGCGTACGGGTGCGCCAATGGGTGAGCTATCACGGGATCGCCCTTAACGTCGCCCCCGACCTCACCCATTATCGCGGCATCGTGCCGTGCGGCATCAGCGCCCATGGCGTTACCTCGCTGGCGGCGCTCGGCGTTCCGGCAGAGATGGATGCGGTCGATGCGGCGCTCCGCCGAGCCTTCGCTCGTAGTTTCGCCACAGCTTCACCTGGCTGAGCCGTCGGAAATCCTGCGAGCATTGATTTCGCGGCACAGAATCTCGGCACCTAGAGGCGGCTTGCGCTCCACGTCTTCCCTCCCCCCTCCGCGGGAGAAGGCCTGGCCCGTTGCAACGATGGGAGGGTGAGGGGCAAAGCGGGATATTCCATGCTAGCCTGCCGGCATGTGGCAAAGAATCGCGAAAGCCCTAAATCAGACAGCATCCGTCGGCGCCACCCCTCTCGCACAAGGGGAGAGGGAGTGAGAGTAGGTATCGCATGACAGGGCTCTTCGAGGCGCAGGCGCCGCGCCCGCTCGCCGACCGCCTGCGGCCGAAGACCCTCGGCGAGGTGATCGGCCAGGATCATCTGCTCGGCGCCGACGGGCCGGTCGGCCGCATGATCGCGGCGCGCAGCCTCGCCTCGATGATCCTGTGGGGCCCGCCGGGCTGCGGCAAGACCACCATCGCGCGCCTCCTCGCCGAGACGACCGACCTTCATTTCGAGCCGATCTCCGCCGTCTTCTCCGGTGTCGCCGAGTTGCGCAAGATTTTCGACGCGGCGAAGAAGCGGCGCGTCGGCGGCCGGGGCACGCTGCTCTTCGTCGACGAGATCCACCGCTTCAACCGGGCCCAGCAGGACGCTTTCCTGCCCTATGTCGAGGACGGCACCATCGTGCTGATCGGCGCCACCACCGAGAACCCGTCCTTCGAGCTCAACGGCGCCCTCCTTTCGCGCTGCCAGGTTTTCGTCCTCAACCGCCTCGACGAAGCGGCGCTCGACAAGCTGCTCGCGCGCGCCGAGGCGCAGCTCGGCCGCGCCCTGAACCTGACGGCGGATGCCCGCATCGCCCTGCGCAACATGGCCGATGGCGACGGCCGCTTTCTCTTCAACCTGATCGAGGAGCTTGCCCGCCTGCCAGCGGGCAAGGAGATCGATGCCGCCGCCCTCGCCGCCGCCGTGCAGCGCCGCGCGCCGATCTACGACAAGGCCCAGGAAGGCCATTACAACCTCATCAGCGCGCTGCACAAATCGCTGCGCGGCTCGGATACCGACGCGGCGCTCTACTGGCTGGCGCGCATGCTCGATGGCGGCGAGGATCCGATCTACATATTGCGCCGGCTGACGCGCGCCGCGGTCGAGGATATCGGCCTCGCCGATCCCGCCGCGCTCGGCCAGGCGATCTCCGCCTGGTAGACCTATGACCGGCTCGGCTCGCCCGAAGGGGACCTCGCGGTGGCGCAGCTCGTCATCTATCTCGCCACGGCGCCGAAATCGAACGCCGCCTATGCCGCCTTCGGCGCCGCCAAGCGGGCGGCGCGCGCCACCGGCTCGCTGATGCCGCCCAAGCACATCCTCAACGCACCGACCCGGCTGATGCAGGATCTCGGCTACGGCAAGGGTTACGAATACGACCACGCCACCGAGGAAGGTTTCTCGGGGCAGAATTACTTTCCCGACGGCATGGCGCGCGAAAGCTTCTACGCACCGGTCGATCGCGGCTTCGAGCGCGAGATCAAGAAGCGGCTCGACTACTGGGCCAAGTTGCGCAGCCGCAAGCAGGTGGACGAGGAGTAGCCGCCGCCGTCAGTGCCCGTCGCGCTTGAAATACTGCACCGCGTGTTCGTGCTTCTCGGCCGCAGCCCTGGAGCGGAACGTGCCGAGATTGCGCCGCTTGCCGGTCGCCGGATTGATCTTACGCGAGTAGAGCCGATACTCGCCGGATTTGAGCTTGCGAATCATCGTCGCCTCCTTTGGCGAGTCAACGACGCTCCGGCAGCCGCGTTCCCGGGAATCTCCAACGCGAGGGCGGCTCACCTTCTCCCTCTCCCGCTTGCGGGAGAGGGTTCTACAGCATGGGCGGCGCGTCACCCGCCGATCCGCTCCCGCGCCTTGCGCTTGTGCACGAGCAGCGCCATCAGCCGGCGATCGCGCCAGGCTGATCGCTCGGTGAGCTTTTCGGCAGGCAACGTCGTGCGCCGCTCCACCTCGAGCCGAGCGGTCAGGGCCTCGCTCCATGTCGCCGGCGGCCCCGCCGATCGTGCCATCTCGTGATAGGCCGGACCGTAGCGTCGGATGTAATCGGCGATGCCGCCGGGCGCGTTGAGATCGATCGTCTCGAACGGGCCCATGAAGGACCAGCGCAGGCCGAGCCCGTCCTTCACCGTGCGGTCGATATCCTCCATCGAGCAATAGCCCTGCTCGACCAGGCGGAACGCTTCGCAGAGCAGCGCCCCCTGCAGACGGTTGAGGAGAAAGCCCGATATCTCCTTGGTGAGTTCGACCGGCACCTGGCCGACTGCCTCCATCAGCACACGCGTCCGCGCCACCGTCTCGCGCGACG
>DATAQP010000222.1:0-9724 GCA_036264595.1 Allostellaceae bacterium | reverse complement strand
CCACCGTCACAGCAACCAAACCCCTAAGGACGTAGCGTGATCCAGTCTGCATTTGAGACAAATACGCGACAACCGGACTACGCCTCATGAATTTTCGCCTCACCAACCTCGTCGCGCAGCGGCTTTCCCTTGGATCGCCCTGCCGATGCATCGCTTGATCCTGACTCGATGATGCGAGCCGCATTGGCAAAGAGGCGGTGGCGGCTGCGCGCGGCGCCTGTGGAGGGGCGCGGCGCGCAGCCGGCCGAATCCGTTGTCGCGATCGAAGCCCCGCTTCTCCGTCGCCTGCACGACGACTGGCTGGCGCGGCGACGTGGACGCCTGCTGCCGGCGCGGGCGGATTTCGATCCGGTCGACCTCAAATACCTGATGGGAAAGCTGCTGCTAGTCGACGTCATGCACGAGCCGCTGCGCTTTCGCTACCGCCTGGTCGGGACCGAGCTGGTCAGGCGCGCCGGCTTCGACCTGACTGGCCGGACGCTCGACGACTATCCCGACCCCGAATACCGCGAATATACGCGCCAGCGCTATGCCACGGCCGTGGTGACGCGACAGCCGCTGAGATCGATCCAAAGCCGTCTCATCCTCGACGGTCGCTTGCGGCACTACGAGGCGCTGCTCCTACCGCTGGGAGCCGACGGCGAGACCGTCGACATGCTGATGATTGGCGTCATCCACCTATAACGTCGCGCCGGCATCGCGATAGCGGATCGACAGCACCTCGATGCGCTCCGGCCCGGCGGGCGTGCGCAGATCGACGACATCGCCCTCGCGCGCGCGCCGCATGGCGCGGGCGATCGGCGAGATCCAGCTGACCTGGCCGCGAGCCAGGTCGGCCTCGTCGACGCCGACAATGGTGATGGTGTGCTCGCTGCCCAGCAAAGAGCGATAGGTCACCGTGGCGCCGAAGAACACCTGATCGCGGTTTCTCTGCTGTGCCGGATCGACAATCTCGCTGCTTTCCAGGCGCTTGGTGAGGAAGCGGATGCGGCGGTCGATCTCGCGCAGCCGCCGCTTGCCATAGATGTAGTCGCCGTTCTCGGAGCGGTCGCCGTTCGCCGCTGCCCACGACACGACGTCGACGATTTTCGGGCGCTCGACCCGCATCAGCCGGTGCAGCTCGTCACGCAGCTGCTCAAAGCCCTGCGGGGTCATATAGTTCTTGACGCCGTCGGGCAGCACCGATTGAGCGTCGTCGGTCTCGCTATTGGCGGCTTGCGACTTGTCCATCGTCGCGGACTATCGACCCGCTTACGGCTGGCCGCAAGCTCGCGAATAAGGAGAGCCCTGCCGCGAGGGCAGGGCCCGTTCAAGGTGCTTGCGGGTACCGCATAGGCGGGTGGCACGATCTTCGCGCAAAACCATTGAGGCTCCGTTAAGTCGCCCCAGAATCGCCGCGGCACGCAAGAAGCATTGTGCCCGCCGCGGCGATGATCTAGAGACCGCTTGCCCCTTCCCGGCCGGAGCTCAGCTTGATCGGTAAAATTTCGGACGCGCGCCTTCTCGCCGCCGCCATCGTCGTCGCCCCCAGCCTGGCGATGCTCGCGCCGCTCGGCATCGCACCGCTGCTCGCGCTCCTCGCCATCGCCCTGCTCGCCGTCGAGACGCGACGCCCGCTCGTACTAGGCTGGCCGCTCGGCGTGCTGACCATCCTGCTCGCCGTGCTCGCGTTGTGGGGCGCCGCCTCGACCGCCTGGTCGATCATCCCGGAGCACAGCCTATTCGAGGCCGCTCGCCTGATCCTGCTCTCCGGCGCCGGGCTGGTGGCGGTCGCCGCGGCGCTGACGATGAGTGAGGACGGCCGCTCCTTGGTGGGCCGCGCCAGCGTGGTCGGCTTCCTCCTTGCGCTTATCGTTCTCGCCATCGAGCTCCTGGGCGACTTTCCCATCCACCGCGCCCTCTCGGGCGCTGCCCCTCACACGCTCCCGCTGGCCGTGCTCGACCGCGGCGCGACCATGCTGGCCCTCGCCTGCTGGGTGCCGATCCTCTTTCTGCTCGAACGTCGCCGTCCGCTCGCCGCCGCCCTCGTTTTCATCGCGACGCTGCTCGCCTTGCAGCAGCTGATCAGCCTCAGCGCATCCGTCGCGCTGAGCGTGGCGGCCGGCGGCTTCGCCCTGGGCTGGTGGCGGCCGCGCGCCGCCGCGCTGCTGCTCGCCGGTGGCTTCATTGTGCTCACCGCGGTGCTGCCGTTCCGCGCGCCGACGCGCGACACCGTGGTCTGGCTGAGCGAGGCGGCGCCCTGGCTGCGCAGCTCGGCACAGCATCGCCTGATCATCTGGCGTTTCGCCCATGACAGCATCGCCGAGCGTCCGCTGCTCGGCTGGGGCATGGATGCGGCGCGGGCGCTACCGGGCGGCAAGACCAGCGTGCGCGACTACATGGCGCTGCCCGACAATCTCCTCCTCGATGGCTCCGTCATGCCGCTCCACCCGCACGACGCGATCCTGCAATGGTCGCTCGAGCTCGGCATCGGCGGCGCGCTGCTCGGCGGCGCCATCGTCGTCTGCATCGCGTGGCTCATCGGTTTCGCCGGCACGGCGTCACGCGCCACGCGCGCCGTCGCCTTCGGCGCGATGACCGCCGCTCTGCCGCCCCTCCTCCTCAGCTTCGGGGTCTGGCAGGCCTGGTGGCAGTCGACGCTATGGCTGATTGCGGCGCTCATCGTCGCGACGGGCGCCAGGCCGGAAGGCAAGATCTAGGCCGAGACCGCCCGCTTCCCGTCCTCGCAGGATTGCGCCGTCTCGCCGGCTGCAAGCGGCAGCGAGAAGCTGATGCGGGTGCCCTTGCCGAGCGCGCTGTCGAGCTTGAACCCGCCGTCCATCAGCTCGATCAGGCGCTTGGCGAGCGGTAGTCCGAGGCCAGTGCCTTCATGGCGCCGGCCTGCGAGCTTTCGATCTGACCGAACGGCGCAAGAGCGATCGGGATCTGCGCCGGAGCGATGCTGATCCCGGTATCGGCGACGGTGATCCAGATACCGTCCTCGGCGCGGGCCGCCGTAATAGCGATGCGGCCGCCACCCGGCGTGAATTTGAGCGCGTTCGACACGAGGTGAGCAGAACCTGGCGCAAGCGCCCGGGATCGGCGCACGCCATCAGTCCCGTCGGCACAGCGATCTCGAGCGCCAGCTCGAGCTCGGTGGCGCTTTCCTGGACGATGCGACGAACCACCTCGACGACCGGCGCGATCTCGGTCGGGTCGCGCTGGATGACCATGGCGCCGGCTTCCGGAGGATGTCGTTGACGTCATCGAGAAGGTGCGTGCCGGCGAGGTGGATGTCGGCGGCGTAACCGCGATAGCGCGGATCGCCGAGCGCTCCGAAGAACTCGCGCTTCATGGCCTCGGAAAAGCCGAGTATCGCGTTGAGCGGCGTGCGCAGCTCATGGCTCATATTGGCGAGAAATTCCGATTTGATGCGGCTGGCTGCTTCCGCCGCCGCGGCGCGCTCGATCGCCCGCTCTCCCTGGCGGATCGCCGTGATGTCGGTCGAGGCGGCGATCACCACGACACGTCCGCCGATCTCGCAGGCGCGACGCTGGCTGAGATAGTAACGTTGCTGGCCGTCGACGACGAGCGACCGCTCGCCGCTGATCAGCTGGCTCGGCGCGCTGCGCGCCGCGGTATCCCAGCCGAGGATCTGCGGCACCGTCTCCGGCGGCATCAGATCGGCGGTGGTGCGGCCGATGATCTCGCTGCGCCGCCGGCCGAATTGCCGCTCCATCGCCTCGTTGATCAGAAGATAGCGACCCTTCTCGTCCTTCACCGCGATGGCTGCCGGCGTCACATCGAGCAGCGTCGTCATCACCGCCGCCTGCTCCGTCAGCACCGCCTCGCGACGGTGCCGCCGCATGACCTCGCGCAGCAGCAGGCAGACCAGGAGTATGAGCACGATGGTGAGGGCAGCGCCGATCAGCTGACGGCGCTCAGCTCGGCGTCGAGCCCGGCCAGAACATCCTGCAGGCCGAGGCCGACGATGACGACGAGGGGAAGGCCGGGCACCGCCATGGCGCTGCGGATACGCTCGACGTTATCGACCGCGCTTCGGCTGATGAACGTGCCTTGATCGGCGCTGTCGAGGACCGCACGCCATTTCCCGTGGCTTGTATCCTGGCCGATCTCGAATCGTCGGCTAAGCTCCCTCACGGAATGACGAGAATGGCCGCCCCGCAGGCGAGGATCGACAGGCCGAGCCCGCCGAGCCGTGATGTCACGTCAATCTTCACCGCGCTCCTTCGCCTCAAGCGCGCTCCCTTTGAAGCCGGCTCCTACGCTGCGGGAATGAGATCGGTTGGGCCGTCAATTTCCGATCCCGTCAGCTTCGCCGAGAATGGTTAATGGAGACTTAATACTTAATATTTTACACTCAGCTTTGGGTGGATGAGCTGTACAAGGGAATCACCCCACGAAAATAATCATTTAACTGGTAATTTTGAAAAGTTACCTTAGAATCTTGTTGCTGTCGTCTGCGAAGGCGGGATTTGCCAGATGAGCGATGCGGTAAGACGCCTCTACGAAGCCGTCCTCGATCGGCGGGGCAAGGACCCCGCAACCTCGAAGACGGCCAAGCTGTTCGCCGCCGGACGCAGCAAGATGGCGCAGAAGGTCGGCGAGGAGGCGGTCGAGGTCGCTATCGACGCCGCCAAGGACAATCGCAGCGCCGTCATCGCCGAAAGCGCCGATCTCATCTATCACCTCGTCGTGCTGTGGGCCGAGATGGGCATCAAGCCAAACGACATCTGGGCCGAGATGCTGCGGCGGGAGAAGTCGCTCGGCATCGCCGAGAAGCTACCCAAGGAAGCCGCCTGATCCTGCAGCCGGTGGATGGCGCCACGTCGGTGCCCATTCGTCAGGCGCCCATTTGTCGGGGATTGCGGGTTCCGCTGATTTGCGCTCTCTTCTCCGCCATGCTCCTGTCATCGACGCGCGCGCCTTCCTGTCCTGCTCCTGGGCTGCCCGCTGGCGCTGGCTGCGAGCGCCGTCGCGCAGAACGCGAAGGTGACGCTGCTGCACATCGACGATGTCTACGAGATCGCGCCGGTCAAGGGACAGGGCGGGCTGGCCGAGCTGACGACGCTGTTGCGCCAGGAACGTGCGCAGCATGCCAATACCATCACTGCCGTCGGTGGCGACTTCCTGTCGCCATCCATCCTCTCCGGCATCACCGAGGGCGCGCAGATGGTCGAGCTGTTCGGCGCGATCGGCGTCGACCTCGTCACCTTCGGTAACCATGAATTCGATTTCGGCCCCGAGATACTCGAGAAGCGCATCGCCGAGTCGCGCTTCCCCTGGCTCGGCACCAATGTGCGAGATGCCGACGGCAAACCGTTCGGCGGTGCCGTCGCCACGGTCATCAAGACGGTCGGCGACGTCAAGATCGGCTTCCTCGGCATTGTCACGCCGGAATCGGCGGTGCTGTCGAGCGGCGGCCCGGGCATCCGCTTCACCGACCCCGTCGTCGCCGGCAAGGCGGCGGTCGTCGAGCTGCGCCAAGCCGGCGCCAACGTTGTCATCGCCCTCACTCATCTCGGCTTCGAGGAGGACCTGGCCCTGTCGCGCGAGGTGCCCGGCATCGACGTCGTGCTCGGAGGCCACGACCATGACCCGATCACCTTCTACGAGCATGGCGTCCTCTTGCACAAATCGGGATCGGACGCGCATTTCCTTGGTGCCATCGATCTCGACATCCGCACCGAGCAGACGAGCAGCGGCAAGCGGACGAGCGTGCAACCCGCGTGGCGCATGATCGCCAATACCGCCATCGCGCCGGATCCGACGGTCGCCGCCATCGTCAAGACCTATACAGATCGTCTCGAGACCGAGCTCGGCAAGGTCATCGGCAAGACCGCCGTCGAGCTCGACAGCCGCATCGACACGGTGCGTACCGGCGAGGCGCGCATCGGGCAACCTGATCGCCGACGCCTTGCGCGCCAGCCTGGGCGCCGATCTCGCCATCACCAATGGGGGCGGCATTCGCGGCAACCGGGTGATCGCCGCCGGCAGCACGCTGACGCGCAAGGACATATTGAGCGAGCTGCCGTTCGGCAATCTCGAAATCCTCGTCGAGCTCAGCGGCGCCGACCTGCTGACGGCGCTCGAGAACGGCGTCAGCGCGGTCGAGCAGAAAGCCGGCCGCTTCCCGCAAACCGCCGGCCTCACCATCGTCTACGATCCCCAGGTGGAAAGCGGCAAGCGGCTGCGCTCCGTCACCATCGGCGGAAAGCCGCTGGCGCCCGATGCCGTCTATCGCGTCACAACGAGCGACTATCTGGCCGCCGGCGGCGATGGTTATGCCGGATTGTCGCGCGGGAAGGTGGTCAGCGACACGCGCTTTGCCAAGCTGCTGGCGACGACGGTCGCCGAATACATCGAGCGGCAAGGCACTGTCGCGCCCCCGCTCGAGGGCCGAATCAGCGCGCGTTAAGCCAATCTAAAGCGGCGCCGGTATCTCATCCGCCGCTGAGGATGATAGATGACTCTCCGCTTCACCGCTTTTGCCATGGCGGCCTTACTCGCCGCGCTGTCGTACCGCGTTGTCCCGGCGCAGGCGATGGATGCCTATTGGACCGAGCCGGCCTATGCCGCCTACCCCGCGAAGGGGCCGGAGAAGGCGCTCGGCCTCGTCATCTGGAACCACGGCGTCGACGGCCAGTTACCGCAATACCAAGGTCCGCCGATCCCGGCCATGGAGGGCCTCGCCGCGCGCGGCTGGGACGTCATCAAGCTCAATCGCAACCCGGTGTGGGAGAATACCTGGTCGAATGCGGGTAAGCGGCACGTGGCGCGCGTCGTCGAGGAAGTCGCCGCGGCGCGCCGGCAGGGTTATCGGCGAATCGTCGTCGCCGGCCAATCTTATGGCGGTGCCGTCGCGCTGGCGGCGGGTGGCGCCATTGACGGGCTGTGGGCGGTGATCGCCGCCGCACCGGGCACCGGCCAGGAAATACGCCGCGACCGCACGATCGGCGACAAATGGGGCCAGGCGATCGCCCAGCAGACCTACGAGCAGCTGCACGAGGTCGGCAAGACGCGGCTCGTCGTCGTCTTTCCCGCCGAGGACGAGTTCATCGGTATCAAGCGCGGTGCCGAGGCGCGCGCCATACTGGGCGAGGAAGCCCTCCCCTTCCTCCTCGTCGACGAAACAGCGCCACTCAAGGGGCATCACGCCGCTTATGGCGATGCGTTCAATCCGAGCGCCGCATGCATCGGCTATTTTCTCGACCCGGCAAGCACCGTCGCCGACGGCGAGTTCCATTGCGGCCATGACGAGTTCGCCGCCGCGCGCCGTGTCATCCAAGCCGCCAAGCCCGATGCGCTGACCGGGAACGGCGCGCGCTGGTTCGGCTATTTCGCCAAATCGGGACAGGAAATCGCGCTTACCGTACCGCGCGAAGGTGGCATCGCGCCGCTCGTCGAATATGCCTGGGGGAAGGGTGTTTTCGGCAAGTTCAGGGCGGGTGCCGCGACGCTGCCGGCCGAGCGCAGCGGCGCCGCGCTACATCTCCGCCTCGCCAACGGCGCACTGGTCGAGGCCGATCCGGCCGCAGACGGCGCGATGCGACTGACCTTCTCCAAAAGCGGCGAGGCACCGCTCGTGACGACGCTCCAGCCCGTAGGCGACTGACCGCCTCGCGGTCATCGCGCGGCGAGGCGGCCTCGCCGGGCTAGCGCGTCACCTTCGCCGCGAAGTTGAAGGCATTGCGCAGATCGGCCGCCTTGGCATCGCGCTCGCCGAGCGGCGCCACGTCGAAACGCTCCTCTATCAGACGCAGGATGGAGGTCGTGTCGTAGCTGGTGTGGTCGACGAAGTGCCGCTTGGCGAAGGGCGAGATGATGACCGTCGGCACGCGGATGCCGGGTCCCCAGCGATCTGCCTTGGGCGGCGCGACGTGATCCCAATAGCCGCCATGCTCGTCATAGGTGACGAAGATGGCGCTCGACGCCCACAGCTTGCTGCGGCGGATCTTGTCGATGATCGCGGTGATGTGGCGGTCGCCGGAGGTGACGTCGGTATAGCCGGGATGCTCGTTGTCGCGGCCGAGCGGCTTGTAGAAGACCACCGCCGGCAGGTTGCCGGATTCGATGTCGGCGAGGAAATCGACCTCGTCCTTGAGATGCTGGCGCTTCGCCTCGGTGCCGTCGGCGAAATTGGTGAAGTAGGCGAAGGCCTGGTGGTGATACTGGAAGGTGCTATCGGGCTTGCCGGCGAGCGCGTCGTTCCAGCCGCCTGAATACCAGGCCCAGCTGATATTCTTGGCCGAAAGGCGGTCGCCGATCGTCGGCAGGGTCTGCGGCGGCAGCAGCCGGGTCTGATCGGTGATCGAGGCCGGATGCGGCTGATAAACCGAGAAGATGGTGTTCACCGCGTAGCCGTCGGGCGTGACCTGGCCGTCCTTGATCATCTTGCCGTCGGGGCCGACCGTCGCGGTGATCTCCGCCGGCGCGTTCTCAAAGCGCGGCGTGCAGGCGCAGATCGTCCAGAAATGGTTGAGGAAGGACCCGCCGAACGCGGCATGAAAGAAATTATCGGCCAGGGTGAACTCGCGCGCGTAGTTCCACAGCCGCGTCTTGCTGCCGTCGTGATAGCCCATGACGAGGCCCTGGGCGTCGGATATGGCGGCAAACTTGTCCATCTTGCCGCCATCGATCTGCGCCTGCTCGTGGTAGTAGCGGTGGACGAGATCGGGCACCTTGTCGCTCTGCTTGACGTATTTATCGATCAGGAAGGGGCGATTCGGCAGATCGGCGGGGAAGCGCGGGTCGGGACCCGGCGGCTTCTTATAGGCATCGTTGACCGGCGGCAGCTTGACGTACGGCTTGCCGTCGATATCGACCTGACGGGCTGCGGCGCCCGCCTTGCTCAGGCCGTTGGCCCCCGGGAAGGTGCCGAACAGATTGTCGAAGCTGTGATTCTCAAGATAGACGACGATGATGTGCTGGAGGCGGTCGAGCCCCTTTGGGGCATCGGCGGATTGCGCCGCGGATGGGGCGGGCAAGCCGGCGACGGCGATGCCTAGGGCAAGGGTACTGACGATCGAGAAGGAACGGTGCATGTCTCGGACTCCGGATGCGCTATGGTCGACGGTAGAAGATCGCGCAACAGTTGCCCTTTTGTGACAGAGGTGCCGTCAATCGTCCAGATGGCGCAGGACGCGCCGCCGCTCATGCTACGCGCGGGCTAGGCCGCGGCGGCGTTCTCCTGCAGCTTGGTCAGCAGGTAGTCGAGATCCTCGGCGCCGATCCCCTCGAATTGCGTCAGGATGCGCTCCAGACTGCGACGGCGATGGCGCTCGCGATCGTTCTCGCCGCCGTCGAACGGGGTGTCACAGGCGACGTCGATGGCGACGCGGAACGCCGGGTAGAGCTCCTTGGCGAGGCCGGTATGGGCGTAGAGCGATTTCAGCCCGAGGCCGCCGGGATCGTGAATCAGCAATCGTGCATTGTCGACCGAGACGCCGGCCAGCTCGGCGAAGGCCGCTTCGAGAAAGGCGAGATCGCCGAGGCAGAGGGTACGCAGGATGAGCGAGGCGGTCAGCCGGCCATTGGCGTTGAGCTGGCGCGCCAAGCGCTCGGCATCGCCCTCCGGCACGCCGGCGGACAGCAATCCCGCGGTGGCGCGCTCGCGGATCTGCAGGATGAGATCGCTAGCGACACTATTCGGCAGGTCGTGCCGCTTGACCAGGGTCTCGCGGAGTGAGTCAGAAGCCAGGGCGAGGAGGCGCTCGATCACCAC
>DATAQP010000150.1:0-15785 GCA_036264595.1 Allostellaceae bacterium | reverse complement strand
CTGCCCGGCCCGCGGGCGGGGTAGAACCCCGCCCCTACAATTAATTCGTGGCAGCCTCGCCGACATAGGCCTCCTGCAGGCGCTGCAGGATATGCGCGCCGGTCGTCGTAGGGGCATAACGCGGTGGGTTGTCTGCGCTCTGGCAGCTCGGCAGGCAGGCGACCTCGGTATCGAAATCGGGGTGGAAGAAGAACGGGATCGAGTAGCGCTCGCGATCCGGCGAGCTGACGACGCGGTGCTGGGTCGCAGCAAAGCGGTCATTGGTCCATTGCGCCATCATGTCGCCGATATTGCAGACATAGGCGCCCGGGACAGGCTTGGCGTCGATCCACGTGCCGGCGCGGTTCTGCACCTGCAGCCCGCCGACCGCATCCTGCGCCAGGACGGTCAGGTAGCCGTAATCGGAATGGGCGCCGCAGCCGGGCTGCGCCTTGGCCATCTCCGCGGCCAGCGGATTAGGCGGATAGCGCAACAGCCGCAGGATCGCCGTCGGGCGCTGCATCCGTTGGGTGAAGAAATCCTCGGGCAGGTCGAGCGCCAGGGCGAAGCCGCGCGACAGGGCGCGGCCCAGCTCGATGAGCTCGTCGAAATAGCGCTGCACGATCGAGCGGAACTCCTCCGGCCGCGCCGGCCATTGGTTCGGCCCGTGCAGCGGCTTGCGCGCGAGCACGGCGGGATCGTCGAGCGGCAGGTCGAGGGCCATGTCGAAGCCCTCCTTGTAGTCGCCGCCGAGCGCCGGATCGAGCACCTCGCCCTCGAGCGGGAAATAGCCGCGCATGAAGGGCGAGCGGGCCAGCGCGATCGCCAGCTTCTCCGCCTCGGGCAGCGCAAAGAAGCGCCGGGCCGCGGCGAAGACCTCGTCGATCCGCGACTGCGCGATGCCATGATTGACGATGTAAAAGAAGCCGACATCGCGGCAGGCTTCGCCAATCAGGCGGCCGCAGGCGCGGCGGGAAGCAGCATCGGCGGCGAACAAGGGCGAGACGTCGATGATCGGGATTTCAGTGAAGGCGGCTTGCGGACCCTTCACGGCATCGAGCGCTGCTGCTGCCATCCCACGACTCCCTCTTCCGACGCGCGAATCGTGATCGGCAGTATAGAGGATCGTTCGTATACGTACAATATCGTTTACTCAGACGCAGCGTCCGCCATCGACCTCGAGCGCGATGCCGGTGATGAACTCGGCGTCGTCCGACGCGAGGTAGAGCGCGGCATTGGCGATGTCGCGCGGCGTCGAGAGACGGCCCAAGGGAATCGACGCCTTGAACTTGGCGCGGTTCTCCGGCGTGTCGGCGCCCATGAAGGTGCCGAGCAGCGGCGTCTCGCCGGCGACAGGACAGAGCGCGTTGACGCGGATATTGTCCGCTGCGAACTCGACTGCCATCGACTTGGTCATGATGATCGCAGCGCCCTTGGACGCATTGTAGACAGTGAGTCCAGGACGCGGGCGCAGACCTGCGGTCGAGGCGGTGTTGATGATGCTGCCGCCCTTGCCCTGGCGGCGGAACACCGGAACGACGTGCAGCGCCGCGAGATAGATCGACTTGACGTTGACGGCGAGAATCTTGTCGACCATCGGCTCGGGCACTTCCAGCATCGGCATGTTGCGATGCGAGATGCCGGCATTGTTGACCATGATGTCGAGATGGCCGAAGCGCGCGAGACAGGCATCGACCAGCGCCTTGACCTCGTCATTCCTGGCGACGTCGCCACGCATATAGATCACGCTGCCCTGACCGTGCGCCTTCTCGATCTCTGACGTCACGCGCTTGCCGCCGGCATCGTCGATGTCGTTGACGACGATCTTGGCGCCCTCCTCGGCGAAGCGCTTGGCGATGCCCTCGCCGAAACCCGAGCCGCCCCCGGTGACGATCGCCACCTTCCCCGCGAGACGCATGATCGTTTCTCTCCCTAGCCGTGCTTGATCGCGATGGTCTTCAGCGTGCTGAAATGGAACAGGGCCTCGAAACCCTTCTCGCGCCCGTGGCCGGAGCGCTTGACGCCGCCGAAGGGCAGCTCGACGCCGCCGCCGGCGCCGAAATTGTTGATGAAGACCTGACCGGTGCGGATCGCCTTGGCGAGACGGAGCTGGCGCCCGCCATCCTGCGTCCACACGCCGGCGACGAGACCATAAGGCGTGGAGTTGGCGAGACGCAGCGCCTCTTCCTCGTCGCGAAAGCGCATGGCGACGAGGACCGGACCGAAGATCTCCTCCTGCGCTAGGCGGTGATCTGCCGGCACGTCGCCGAGGACAGTCGGCGTGACGTAGAACCCGTCGCGCGGCACGTTAGGCGCGATGCTGCCCTCGCCGAGGAATTTGAGTCCATCGCGCCGTGCGAGATCGAGATAGGAGGTGACCCTGGTCTTCTGCGCCGCGTTGATGACCGGGCCGACATCGAGATCCATGTCGCTGGCGCCGACGCGCAGCGCCCTGAATCTGTCCGCGACGGCGTCGACGAACGCATCGTAGATCTGCTCGTGGACCAGCACACGCGAGCCGGCCGAGCAGGTCTGGCCGGCATTCTGCACGATCCCGCCGACGATGAAAGGCAGCGCCGCCGCCTGATCGGCATCGGCAAAGACGAGCTGCGGCGACTTGCCGCCGAGCTCGAGCGTCACCGGACGATGATGCTTGGCGGCGGCGACCTGCACCAAGGTGCCGACCTCGGGCGAGCCGGTGAAGGAGATGTGATCGATGCCGGGATGGCCAGCGAGCGCGGCGCCTGCCTCCTCGCCGTAGCCGGGCACGATGTTGAGCGCGCCGGGCGGGAAGCCGACATCGAGGGCGAGCTGGCCGACCATCAGGGTCGAGAGGCTGGCATCCTCGGCCGGCTTGACGACGCAGGCATTGCCCATGGCGAGGGCGGCGCCGACCGAGCGGCCGAAGATCTGCGCCGGATAGTTCCACGGGATGATGTGGCCAGTGACACCATAGGGCTCGCGCAGGGTCAGCACGGTATAGCCGTCGAGATAGGGCAAGGTCTCGCCATGCACCTTGTCGCAGGCGCCGGCATAGAACTCGAAATAGCGCGCCAGCGCGGTGATGTCGGCGCGCGCCTGGCGCAGCGGCTTGCCGGTATCCGCCGCCTCGGCGAGCGACAGCGCATCGTGATGCTCGGCGACGGCACGCGACAGCTTCATCAAGAGCCGCCCACGCTCGACCGCCGGCAGCTTGCCCCAGGCGCCCTCGAGCGCCGCGCGAGCGGCCGTCACGGCAGCGTCGATATCGGCGGCGCCGCCGCGAGCGATCTCGCCGATCACCTGCCCGTCGCTCGGATTGATGACGGCAATCGCCTCGCGCGTCGCCGGCCTCTGCCAGTCGCCGCCGACCAGAATGTCGTTGCGCACGGTCGTCGCGGTTCGTGTCATGGACCTCCACCTCGCTCGACCAGCAGTCTAGCGCCACGGCGACAGAAGCCAAGGCTTGATCGGGCGGTGCACCACGGCGATGATCATGGCTGGGAGCCTCTCGCGATGCGCCCCACGAGCATCCTCACGATCGCGCTCGCCTTAGGTTTAGAATGCCGCCGATGTCGCCCTTTCGCCTCTTCGAGCGGCTGCTCGAGCCCACCTCGCTGCCGCCGGACGCGCCGCCGCCCGCCGGGTTGATCGCCTTCTACTGGCACTATGCCCGCCAGGCGCGCGGGCTCGTCGCCCTGCTCTTCCTCGCCGGGATGGCGGTGGCGACGCTTGATTCGACCATCCCGGTCTTCATCGGCCGCGTCGTGAGCCTGGTGTCGAACCACGCGCCGGGCACCTGGCCGCCGGGGACGGGCATGCAGCTTCTCCTCATGGGGCTGGTCCTCCTGGTGCTGCGGCCCTCGGCGCTCTTCCTGCAGAACCTGATCACCAACCAGGCGATCGCCGCCGGGCTCAGCAACCTCATCCGCTGGCAGAGCCATTTCCACGTCGTGCGCCAGAGCTGGAGCTTCTTCCAGAACGATTTCGCCGGTCGCGTCGCCAACCGCGTCATGCAGACGGGCCCAGCTCTGCGCGAAAGCGTCGTCTCGGGCACCAATGCGGTCTGGTACATCCTCGTCTATGGCAGCAGCGCCATGGTGCTGATGGGCTCGAACGATCTTCGCCTGGCGACGCCGGTCATGTTGTGGTTCGTCTGCTATGCCGTGCTGCTGCGCGTCTTCGTGCCGCGCATGCGCGACCGCTCGCGCCGCATGTCGGAGGTGCGCTCGGCGCTGACCGGCCGCATCGTCGACAGCTATACCAACATCCTGACGGTCAAGCTCTTCGCCCGGCCGCGCGACGAGGACGATTTCGTGCGCGAGGCGGTCGACGAGCACACAGCGGCGTTCCGTCGGCAATTGCGCCTCATCACCCTCTTCGGCACGACGCTGGCGACGCTCAACGCGACGATGGTGGTGAGCACCGGCGCGGTCGCGCTATGGCTGTGGAGCGGCGGCAAGGTCACCGTCGGCACCATCGCCATGGCACTGCCGCTGAGCTGGCAGATCGCCAACATGGCGGGCTGGGTGGCACAGAACGTCACGGCGATCTTCGAGAATGTCGGCACCGTGCAGGATGGCATGCGCTCGATCGCCGTGCCGCGCCAGCTGCCCGACCGGCCGGGCGCCGGGCAGCTGCGCGTCGAGCGCGGCAGCGTCCGCTTCGAGCAGCTGCGCTTCGGCTACGGCACCGCGCGCGGCGTGCTGCACGGCGTCGATCTCGCCATCGCGCCCGGCGAGCGCGTCGGCCTCGTCGGCCCATCGGGATCCGGCAAATCGACGCTGGTCAACCTGCTGCTCGGCTTCTACGCGCCGGAGGGCGGGCGCATCCTGATCGACGGCCAGGACATAGCAGGCGTCACCCAGGAGAGCCTGCGCGCCCGCATCGCCATGGTGACGCAGGATACGTCGCTGCTGCATCGCTCGATCCGCGACAACATCCGCTATGGAAGGCCGACGGCGAGCGAGGTGGAGATCGAGGAGGCCGCCGCGCGCGCCCATGCCAGCGAATTCATCGCGGGGCTGGAGGATTGGCAGGGCCGGCGCGGCCTCGACGCACATGTCGGCGAGCGTGGCGTCAAGCTATCGGGTGGACAACGCCAGCGCATCGCCATCGCCCGGGTCATCCTCAAGGACGCGCCGATCCTCGTCCTCGACGAGGCGACCTCGGCGCTCGATTCGGAAGTCGAGGCGGCCATCCAGGAGCAGCTCGATGGGCTGATGAAGGGCCGCACGGTGATCGCCATCGCGCATCGCCTCTCGACCATCGCCCGGATGGACCGGCTGGTCGTGCTCGATGGTGGCCGCATCGTCGAGACCGGGACGCATGCCGAGCTGCTCACACGCGACGGACCCTATGCGCGGTTGTGGCGGCGACAGTCGGGCGGCTTCCAGGACACCGTCGCGCCGTGCGATGACGACGAGATCGCCGGGCTGCCGGAGGAGCTGCCGCGCAAGACGGCCGATTTGATCGGCGGTCCGTCCGTGTGAGAGTTCTTCCCGCCGTCCCCGCGTAGGGTCACCTGCCGTTCGATAGCGCCGCAATACGGCCGCCGCCGAAGCATCTCTCGCCCGAAACGGCGCATTCTCCGCCGCGTCACGAAGTGGCGAGGCGATGATGAAACCGACAGAAGCCAATACGACGACGGAGCTCGCCTTGCTGCTGGCGCTCGCAACGTTGTGGGGCACGTCCTACAGCTTCATCAAGATCGGCGTCGAAACGATCCCGCCGGTGACGCTGATCGCCGCGCGCACCTTGATCGCCGGCGCGGTGCTCGTCGCCGTGATCCGGTCACGCGGGCTGAGCCTGCCGCGCGACGGCGCGATGTGGCGGCGCTTTCTCGTCCAGGCCTGCCTCAACAGCGTCATCCCGTTTACCCTGATCGCCTGGGCGGAACGCACGGTCGATGCCGGGCTGGCGACGATCCTCAACTCGACCTCGCCGATCTTTGCCTTCCTGCTCACCATCGTCATTGCGCGCCACGAGACGGTGACTGCGCGCAAGCTCTTCGGTGTCGTCGCCGGCATTACCGGCACCTGCCTCATCATCGGCGTTCAGGCCTTCGGCGGTCTCGGCCATGAGCTCGTGGCACAGCTCGCGATCGTCGCGGCGACGATTTGCTATGCCGGAGCCGCCATCTTCGGCCGCAGCTTCAAGAGCCTCGATCCGACCATGCCGGCAGCCGGCTCGCTGATCTGCGGCGCCGTCATCCTCGTGCCGGTCAGCCTCGTCGTCGATCGGCCGTGGGCCCTAGCCCCCTCGGCGGGATCGATCGCCGCGCTGCTCGGTCTTGCGGTGTTCTCCACCGCGCTTGCCTTCGTCATCTATTTCCGTCTCGTCCGTACGCTCGGCTCGGTCGGCACGACCGCCCAAGCCTATCTGCGCGTGCCGGTCGGCGTCGCAATCGGCGTCCTTCTGCTCGGCGAGACGCTGAGCTCGACGGCTTGGATCGGGCTCGCCTGCGTCATCGCCGGCGTCGCCGCGATGACCATTCCCGCCCGCAAGCCGGCACTCGCCGCAGGTGTTTGAGCGGGTCGGACGTCGCAGACTGTAGGGCTTAGGCTTTGATGTCGATCAGGCTGCCGCGCGGCAGGCGGCTATTGGCAGGCGGTGCGACGCGTTCGGCCGATTGCGTCGACGACGCCCGATCGGACGCGGCGACGGCCTGCGGCGCGCGCGCGTTGCGCGTTTGCAGCATGTTGAGATAGACGGGGGTGAGCGACGCTTGCTGGGGCGGTAAACGCATTTCGCCTAAATAGCAGCCTATCCGTTAACCCCGAGTTAATGCGCGGGCAATCGCTTGTCGGCAATCGGCGCCTCGTCATGCGACAGCCGCCAGTTGCACCAAACTGGCGGCCAGCTTGACCACCTCGGTAACCGTGCCGATCGTCGCAACGGCATCGGCGAGATTTCCCTTCTGCACCTGCGCCATGGGCGATGCGAATTCGGCTGTCAGCTGGACGATCGTGGCGCTGCTGTCGCTGAGCGCCTTGGCCTACGCCGCGAGATAGGCATCGGTCAGGTGCCGCCAATTGTCGCTGAGCTGGCTCAACTGGCTCGGCGTCATGGACGAGCAGCCTCCGGCGCCGAGAAGCAGCAGCCCGGCGATGATCAATTCCCGCGGGACGCACGAGCGAGCACGACCGAACATGCTCTCCGCTCGGCGCCGGATGGTTGCGACCGGCTCGCGTGCGGACGATCGACGCTCGCCCATCCTGATTACCGATCCGCCCTTGCCGTCGAAACGAAGTTTCGTACGGGATCCCACCCCGGCCGGGCCATCAGATCGGGATGATCCTGCACTGCCTTGGCCGCGACATTATTGAGCGCCTGCGCATTCGCAGCGGCACCGGGCGCCTCCACGCCACGAGCCGGTGACGAAGCAACGGCCGCCGCCGCGTCGATTGCGGCAAGCGCGGCAGCGGGAATTGCCGGAGCGCGTGCAGACTGGGGGACCTCGTCGGGTAGCACGGTCGCGAGCCGGACCAACTGCGGTTGCCGCACCCCGACGGCGGCGGAATAGTCCTGGTTCGGGTTGAAGCGATCCGCCAGCATCTGCAGGATCGACGTGTGGTCAAGATTGCCGCTGAACACGCTGCCGGACGGAACAAGCGGCGAGATGACGAAAGCGGGAACGCGCACACCCGTGGTCGTAAATTGAAACCCACCGACATTGGTCGCGATGGGGAGCGGCGGCACATGGTCGAAGAAGCCGCCATGCTCGTCATAGGTGACGATCATCATGGTGTTCCTCCACCGCTCGGGATTGCTGATCAGCGTGCGGTAGATGTCGGCGAGGAAAGCTTGCCCCTTGGCCACGCCGGTTGGCGGATGATCATCGTTCGGATCACCGTTCGGCCCGTCGGTGTATTCCGGCTCGATGAAGATGACGCTTGGCATGGGATCGCCCGCGTGCCAATGGGCGTCGAACATTGAATATCGGCGGAACCGTCCGCGGCCTCCGAGATCCGAAAGGGTCAGCGAGGTGGTGATCTCCGGCAGCCAATCCGGCATCAGGCTGAAGAAGGGGAAGAAATCACCCGATTGATAGGCGCACCAGGGGACTCCGTGCGCGGTCAGCCAGTCGTAGACCAGATCCTGCGCCGGCAGATATACGGGTGCGTTGTCGACGATGCTGCTCTCGCCGCTCATCGCCATCAGACGATTGGCCTGGGTGCCCGTCGGCAACGCCGAGAACCAGCGGTCGCAAACGACGAAGTTGCGGGCAAAGAAATCGAAGAGCGGGACGGAGGCATCGGTGTAATAGCCCATCACGCGCGAGTGATCGCCCGGCGGCGGGCTGCGCGTCGCGTAGCTATCGACGAATCCCCCCATCTTGCCGTATGGATCTCCGGCCGGCGGCGTGTTGATCTGCAGGGCGATGGTTCGCTGCTCATGCGGCGGATCGTCGACCCGCTGCACATCCGCGCCGAGGGCGTGGATCGGATATAGGGAGCCTTGGGATAGGTTCGAATGCGCCTGCTGCCATTCCGGATCGTCGCGCAATCCGTCCACCGGCATCGGCTCTGTCGTCGAGGCCAGGCTGAGATATCCGAGCATGTGGTCGAACGAGCGGTTCTCCATGATGACAACGATGACGGTTTCGATGTCCTTGAGCGCCATGATCCTCTCTCCTCCGGTAGCTCGCGTCGCTTGTACGGGCTTGTTCGCCAGGAACCGACGTAGCGGGCCGTTCAGGCCGCTCGATCACCGGCGGTCGATCCGACCTGGGCAAGGAGCGACAGCAGAGCTGCGCGGACCTCGCGCAATCGCGTAAAGGAATGGTCCTGCTCGAGTTGACTCACCAGGGCAAGCGCGGCAGCGTCGGAGATCCCCAAGCTCTTGGAGATTTCGACGCGCGCATTCTCGTCGCGCAACCTGATGTAAAGATCGAAGGAGTCGCGAACCAATATCTCGCGAAGCCCCATGAGCGTCTTGTCCCTCACCAAGGTGTAGAGCTGCGCCTGGCCGATCCAGTCGACGATCAGCCCGAGATCATGCGGCAGGCGTGGCAGGAGCAGGAACGGATTCTGCCGTGCCAGCACCTGTGCGCTATCGATGCCCAGCTCGTTGAGTCGGTCGATCTTCTCGCGCGTGAGGTCGTCGATGGTCAGGAGCGGCAGCGACGTGGGACGGCTGTCGGGTGACGGATCGTCACGGCTGCCCCAGATCTTCAGCGCCTGGAAGGAACGCCGGGTGATGGCCATGACGAAGAGATCCGGCGCGAAGCCGATCCCGAAGCCCATGAGCAGCAACATCGGCGATCCGGTAATGCCGAACACCTCCGCCGTATGGCGAAACACCGCCGCGACGACGCAGGCGATGACGATGCGAGCTGCGTAGTAATAGAGCGATATCGGATAGAGATCGTTGTTGTTGACGCGATCCAGCAGGCGCCCGAGCGAATAAACGTAGCTGGCAAGAAACGCCATCGCCAGCACGCCGAAGGTCTGCATCTGGTAGGCAGCATCATCCGCATCGGCGGCGGATTTCAGGCCGCCCAGAAGGACGGTCGGCAGGGCAAACAGGTCGCTGAAATAATAGCCGATGAGGATCGTGACGAAACCAAGAAACAGGATGAAGAAATAGACGAAGAGCGGTGCCTCGTAGTCGGAATCCACGCCGCCCATCTTCATGGCATCGACGGTCGTCAAGGCAATCTTGAAATATGCCGTTTTGCCGACGGGAAATCGTTCCAGGCTGGCGAGCCGATTCTGCTGGCGCTTTTTCGTGATGTTTTGCACCACGCAGATCATTGCTGGCAGCAGCGATAGAAAGATCGAGAGCACGACCGCCAGAACGACGGGAATGTTGCCATTCCGCGGTCCCGGCGGCTCGGGCCAGTACCGGAAGGCGCCCGCGACGACTGCGGCGATGAACAGAAGGAGCGGGAGTATGCGCAAGAGCCAACGCGACCCTTGAGACCTCTCGGGCGATGAAGCCGGCTTGGTCATCTCGCGCGAGAAGTCGGTCGAGACGCTCACTCCCTGCATGTCCGCCTCCACGATCGTCCGCCTTCATGGCTGCTCCGGCCGGCAGACCGTTCGGCTCGCCGCCGCTGTGGGGGTGCGTTTACCCCCCATCCGCGATCTCGGATCGCAAAATCTAAACCCTTGAGCGAGCATCCGTTGTGAAGCACTTCACAACGGATGCTGATATGAAGGCGAACCCATTCTGCCGGCGAAAAGTAGCGCTTCGCCGCCTATTCCTGAATGCCGGCCGCGTGCCTGCTGGCCAGCGATGCCCACGCCCGGCAAAGCGACCGGGCACGCGTCAGGTCACGCGGAAGTTCTTGAACTGCCAGGGATCGCTGGCATCGACATCCTCGGGGAAGAGGATGCCGCGATCCTGCAGCGGCGTCCAATCGCCATAGGCGCCGATGACGGTGCCGAGATAGGGCAGGCAGATCTCCAGGATTCGCGCGAAATCCATCTCGTCGGGCTCGACGATGCCGGCAGCGGGATGCTCGATCGCCCAGATCACCCCAGCGAGGACGGCGACGGTGACCTGCAGGCTGGTCGCGTTGTTGTGCGGCACGAGGGCGCGCGCCTCGTCGGTGGAGAGCTGCGAGCCGTACCAATAGGCGCCGCGCTTGTGCCCCATCAGGAGGACGCCGAGCTCGTCGATGCCGGTGATGATCTCGTCCATCATCAGGCGCTGCGTCTTCTGCTGGTTCCAGTTCTTGCCGGCGAGCTCGTGGATCGACAGCACGGCGTCGTCGCAGGGGTGATAGGCGTAATGCACGGTCGGCCGGTAGGCGACGGCGGTGCCCCCCTCGCCGCTGGCGCGCACCGTGAAATAGTCCGAGATCGAGATCGACTCGCCATGGGTGATGAGGAAGCCGTGGAAGGGTCCCTCGAGCGGCGTCCAGGTCCGCACCCGCGTCGAGGCGCCTGGCCGGCTCAGCCAGATCGCGCTGTCGCAGCCGAATTCGTGATGCGCGCCATCGGCGGGGAAATGCCGCTCGTGGCTGCCCCAGCCGAGCTCGGCCGGCTGCGAGCCCTCGCTGACGAAGCCGTCGATCGACCAGGTGTTGACGAACTCGCCCGGCCGCTTGGGGATGTTGGCGACCTGGGTGTCGCGCTCGGCGATATGGATGACCTTGACGCCGAGCGACTGGGCGAGCGCGCCCCATGCCGCGCGCGACTTCGGCGTCGTCACCTTCGTGCCGGAATCGCGCGCCAGGTTGAGCAGCGCCTGCTTGACGAAATGCGAGACCAGCCCGGGGTTGGCGCCGTGCGTCAGCACCGCGGTCGGCGCGGCGCCCGGCCGATGCAGCTTGAGCGCCGATTCGCGCAAGGCGTAGTTGGAGCGCAGCGAGGGCGACAGCGAGGGATCCGTATAGCCGCCCGGCCACGGCTCGATGCAGGTGTCGAGATAGAGCGCCCCGACCTCTCGGGCGAGCTCGATGAGGGCGAGGCTCGACACCTCGACCGAGAGGTTGAGGAGGAAATCGCCGGCGGCGAGCAGCGGCGTCAGCATCGCCCGGTAATTCTCGCGGGTGAGCGCGGTCACCACGAAAGTCACGCCGTATTCCTCGGCCACAGCGGCGCCCCGCTCCTCGGCGGTGACGATGGTGATCCGCGTCGGGTCCATCCCGACATGGCGCAGCAGGAGGGGCAGGACACCCTGGCCGATGCTGCCGAAGCCGATCATGACGAGACGGCCGGAGAAGGTGACGTGGTGCTGGGCTGGGCTCATATCTGACATGCTCGACAAGGACGACGAATCGCGAGGCCGGACCTACGGCCCATCAGACACCTTGTCAAGGTCAGTTGCGTGACAATCCGCGGCGGTGGGCTCCGCGCGGCCCCGGCGCCACGGGGTTAGCAGCAGCCCTCAGTAGGAACCGCCACCACCGCCTTCGCCGCCGCCGCGATTGACCGTCTCGGGTGGCGGCGAGATGGGGCAGCCCGACAACAGCACCGAGTTCATCGTGACGATGGCGAAGAGCACGAACCAGATGCGGCGCATGGCGAGACCCCTCGATCGATGATCACCCCCCTCTCGTCAGCATGCAGCGTCTCGACGCTCCCGTGGGTCACGGCTCCGCGATTTCGGATCAAAACCGCGCGAGAGGCATGGCAATCCGTCGCACGGGCCAATCGGTCCCTTAACCCTCCTCAAAGGCGGACCGGATCTTGGCGGCCAGCGCTGCATAGGTGAAGGGCTTGACGATGAGCCGCACGCCGGGATCCAGGCGTCCCTGATGGACACGATCCTCCGCTACCCCGAAGCTCTAGATGAGCGAGCGCGACGGTTCGAGCGAGCGGGCATATTCACGTCCCTCGGCGCGCTCGGCCCCGGATTTCGATCTCGTCACGGCAGCCGCCATAGCGCGCTCCTCGCCGACAGCCTAACGGCAGGGTAATGTGCGGAACATGTCGCGAACCAGCCCCCAAAAGCGTCAGGCCGCTACCCCAGCTGATACACCGTCTTGACCACGGTATAAAACTCGCGGGCATAGGCGCCCTGCTCGCGCGGGCCGTAGCTCGACGCTTTGCGGCCGCCGAACGGCACGTGGTAGTCGACGCCGGCGGTCGGCAGGTTGACCATCACCATGCCGGCCTGGGAGTGGCGCTTGAAGTGGCTGGCGTGCTTGAGCGAGGTGGTGACGATGCCGGAGCTGAGCCCGAACGGCGTGTCGTTGGCGACGGCGAGCGCCTCGTCATAGCCGTCGACGCGGATCACCGTGGCGATCGGGCCGAAGATCTCCTCGCGGTTGATGCGCATCTGGTTGGTCGTCTCGGTGAAAAGCGCCGGGGCGAGATAGTAGCCGGACTGCGCGCGGTTGAGCCGCTCGCCGCCCCAGGCGAGCTTGGCGCCCTCCTTCTTGCCGATATCGATGTAGTTGATATCCTGGTCGAGCTGCGCCTGGCTCACCACTGGGCCGATATCGGTGCCGGCGGCGAGCGCGTCGTCGACCTTGAGGCTCTTGATCTTGTCGACGACGGCGCCGACGAATTTGTCGTGGATGCCCTTCTCGACGATGAAGCGGCTCGACGCCGTGCAGCGCTGGCCGGTCTGGTAGAAGGCGCCCTGCACGGCGACGTTGACGGCGACCGGAAGGTCGGCGTCGTCGAGGATGACGAGCGGATTCTTGCCGCCCATCTCGAGCTGGACCTTGGCGCCGTGGCCGACCGCCGCGGCGGCGACGCGCTTGCCGACATCGACCGAGCCGGTAAAGCTGATAGCGTTGACCTGCGGTGCATTGATCAGCGCGTCGCCGATCGTCGACCCGGCGCCCATGACGAGGTTGAAGACGCCGGCGGGCAGGCCGGCGCGAGCGATGATGTCGGCAAGCGCCCAGGCCGAGCCGGGCACCAGATCGGCCGGCTTGAAGACGACGCAATTGCCGTAGGCGAGAGCAGGGGCGATCTTCCAGGCCGGAATGGCGATCGGGAAGTTCCATGGCGTGATGAGGGCGACGACACCGACCGGCTCGCGCGTCATCTCGACCTCGACGCCGGGCCGCACCGAGGCGAGCTTCTCGCCAGCGAGCCGCAGCGCCTCGCCGGCGAAGAACTTGAAGATGTAGCCGGCGCGCGCCGCCTCGCCGATGCCCTCGGGCAGGGTCTTTCCCTCCTCGCGCGACAGGAGGCGGCCAAGCTCGTCCTTGCGGGCGAGGATCTCACTACCAATGCGGTCGAGCGCGTCGAAACGCTCCTGCGGGCTGGCGACCGACCATTTCGGGAAGGCGGCGGCAGCCGCCGCGATGGCGCGCTCGGCATCGGCACGGTCGGCGCGGACATACTCGCCGACGACATCGGCGGTGTTCGACGGGTTGATATTGCGATTGACCGCGCCGCCGCCGACCCATTCGCCGGCAATGTAATTCTGCTGGATCGCCATCGCGCATTCCTCCGGTTGGTCGTGATTGGCGCGAATATGCTGCCGCGGCCCGTTGTATGACAATTCTTTTGTCGACTAGTGTGGTGGGATGAGGATTGATGACTATCAAGCATCCTTCGAGACGGCGCTCCGCGCCTCCTCAGGATGAGGAAGATTTATATATGCCATCGCCAATTGACCTCATCCTGAGGAACGCCGGCAGGCGCGTCTCGAAGGATGCTGGATAGCAATGCAATCCGATCCGAACAATGGCTGACCCAGCGATCACCGCGCCCAAATCGGTGTCGCGGCGGCGGCCGACGGCGCTGTCGCCGTTCCGCTTCGGCATGTTCCGCGCCGTATGGATCGGCACGCTGTCGGCCAATTTCGGGCAATGGGTGCAGTCGGTCGGCGCCGCCTGGCTGATGACGTTGATCGCGCCGTCGCCCGACATGGTGGCGCTGGTGCAGGCGGCCGCGGCGCTGCCGACCCTCGCTTTCGCTCTCATCGGCGGCGTCCTCGCCGATCTCCTCGACCGCCGCAAGGTCTTCATCGCCGGACAGAGCGTCATGCTGCTGGCAGCGGCGGTGCTGGCGCTGTGCGGCCAGCGCGGCCTCTTGACGCCGTGGCTTCTGCTCTTCCTCACCTTCGTCCTCGGCAGCGGCGCGGCGCTCCGCCTCGCCGCCTATCAATCGCTGGTCGGCGATCTGGTGCCGCGCGAGGAGATCCCCGGCGCCGTCGCCCTCAACAGCGTCGGTTTCAACATCGCGCGCTCGACCGGCCCGGCGCTGGGCGGCTCCATCGTCGCGGCGGCGGGGGCGCAGGCGGCCTTCCTCTTCAACGCGCTTTCCAATGTCGCCATCATCGTCGTGCTGCTGTCGTGGCGCGGCCGGCGCAGCACCGCGCATCTGCCGCGCGAGAATGTCCTCGAGGCGATGATCGCCGGCATCCGCTATGCCGCGCAGGAACGCACGACGCAGATCGTGCTGCTGCGCGCGCTGACCTTCGGCGCGCTCGGCATCGCCAGCTGGGCGCTGCTGCCCCTGATCGCCAAGGACGATCTCAAGGGCGGGCCGGTGACCTACGGCATCCTGCTCGGCTGCCTTGGCGCAGGCGCGATTATCGGCGCGGCGGCGATGGCGCCGCTGCGCCGCGCCATCGGCACCGAGCGCATGGTGAGCGGTGCGATGGCGGTCTATGGGCTGGTCACGCTGGCGCTCTCCTTCCTGCACGTGCTGGCGCTGCTCATCCCGGTGCTGCTGCTCGGCGGCGTCGCTTGGCTGCTCGTCATGTCGAGCTTCAACATCACTATGCAGATGTCGGCGCCGAGCTGGGTCAAAGGCCGCGCCATCGCCATCTATTTCACCGCCCTCTTCGGCGGCATGACCTTCGGCAGCTGGCTGTGGGGCCATGTCGCCGCCGCGTCGAGCGTCTATGCCGCCCTCGTCGCCGCCGGGCTCGGGCTCCTCCTCACGGCGCCGCTCGGCCGCTGGTTCGCGCTGCCCGAGAGCGGCAGCGTCGATTTGCGCCCGGCGCATTCCTGGCCGAAGCCGGCGGTGGCTCTCGAGGTCGATCCGACGAGCGGCCCGGTGCTCATCACCATCGAGTATCTGGTGCCGCGCGCCGACGCTGCCGCCTTCGTCGCCGCGATGCACGAGATGCGCCGCATAAGGCGGCGCGACGGCGCACTGCAATGGGGTCTCTACGAGGATGTCGCGCGGCCCGAGCGCTGGCTCGAGACCTTCACCATCGCCTCGTGGCTCGACCATCTGCGCCAGCGCGACCGCCTGACCATGGCCGATGCCGCTGCGGAAGCGCGCGCCCGCGCCTTCCACAGCGGCGCGGAGCGGCCGGTGATCTCGACGCTGATCGTGCATCAGCCGGACGCATCGGCATAGGATCTCGTTCCCTTTCTCGTCATGCCCGGGCTTGTCCCGCCATCCACGTCTTCCGATGGAAACAGCTGCCGACGTGGACGGCCGGGACAAGCCCGG
>DATAQP010000073.1:0-23324 GCA_036264595.1 Allostellaceae bacterium | reverse complement strand
ATTGCATCCTCCATGTAACCCGCCCTGGAACAACTGTCGAGGGTCCAGAAAGGATAAGCACTACTCGACGCCGCGCGCCGCCTCGGGCATGGTTCGGTGGAGACTCAACCGGACAGGGAGTGGCGCTCATGGGCGATGGCGCCGGAGCCAGGGATTTCGGGCGTTTCGACTATGTCATCGTGGGCTCGGGACCGGCCGGGAGCGCCCTCGCCAATCGCCTCAGCGCCGATCCGGCAACCCGGGTCCTGCTGCTCGAGGCCGGCGGCAAGGACAACTATTTGTGGATCCACATCCCGGTCGGCTACCTCTATTGCATGAACAACAAGCGGACCGACTGGTGCTTCAAGACCGAGGCTGAGCCGGGACTCAACGGCCGCGCCCTCGCCTATCCGCGCGGCAAGGTGCTCGGCGGCTGCTCGTCGATCAACGGCATGATCTACATGCGCGGCCAGGCGCGCGACTACGACCAGTGGCGTCAGCTCGGCAATGCCGGCTGGTCGTGGGACGACGTGCTACCCTATTTCAAGCGTTCGCAGGACCAGGTGCGCGGCGCCGACGCGTTGCACGGCGCCGGCGGCGAGGTGCGCGTCGAGGAGCAGCGCCTGTGCTGGGAGATCCTCGACGCCTTTCGCGACGCCGCCGCCGAGACCGGCATTCCGAAGACCGACGATTTCAACCGCGGCAACAACGAGGGCTGCGGCTATTTCCAGGTAACGCAGCGCCGCGGCATCAGGCGGAGCGCGGCACGCGCCTTCCTCTATCCGGCGATGAAGCGGCCGAACCTCACGGTCATGATTCATGCCCAGGCGCGGCGTCTCCGTCTCGCCGGCAGGCGGGCGACCGGGATCGAGTTCTGGCGCGACGGCGAGGCTAGCGTCGCCACGGCCTCGCGCGAAGTCATCCTCGCCGCCGGCGCCGTCGGCTCGCCGCAGCTCCTGCAAGTCTCCGGCATCGGCCCCGGCGAGCTCTTGCAGCGCCACGGCATTGCCGCGACCCATGTACTGCCGGGGGTGGGCGAGAATCTGCAGGACCATCTGCAGCTCCGCCTCGCCTACAAGGTGAGCAACACGAAGACGCTCAACGAGCGCGCCAACCGCCTGCTCGGCCGTATCGGCATCGGCCTCGAATACGCGCTCTTCCGGCGCGGCCCGATGACCATGGCGCCGAGCCAGCTCGGCGCCTTCGCCAAGAGCGACCCGGCGCACGAGACGCCCGACCTGCAATATCACGTCCAGCCGCTCACCCTCGACCGCTTCGGCGAGCCGCTACATGCGTTTCCCGCCTTCACCGCCTCGGTGTGCAATCTGCGGCCGACCAGCCGCGGCAGCATCCGCATCACCAGCCCGGATGCCCGCGAGGCGCCGGCGATCAAGCCCAACTATCTCGCCACCGAGGAGGACCGCCGCGTCGCCATCGCCGCCATAAGGCTGACGCGGCGGATCTGCGCGGCGCCGGCCTTGGCGCGCTTCGCGCCGGAGGAGTTCAAGCCCGGCCTCGCGTTCCAATCCGATGCCGAGCTGGCGAAGGCCGCCGGCGACATCGCGACGACGATCTTCCACCCGGTCGGCACCTGCCGCATGGGGCAGGACGAGGGCGCGGTGGTCGACGACCGGCTGCGCGTCCACGGCATCGCGTCCTTGCGCGTCGTCGACGCCTCGATCATGCCCGTCATCACCTCGGGCAACACCAACGCGCCGACGGTGATGATCGCCGAGAAGGCGGCCGACATGATCCGCGAGGATGCGCGCGCGGCGCAGCCGGCGTGAGGCTATTCACGATTTACCTGTAGGGGCCGCCCTTGCGGCGGCCCGCGGGCCGGGACAAGCTCGGCCCTTACGGCATCGTTTGATAGATCGCGCCGTCGAGCCGCTCGAGGAAGCTGAACGGAGCCGGCGGCTCGGCGAAGCCGCAGCGCCGATAGAGGTTGTGCGCCCCACGCGTGCCGAGCAGCCAGCGGCGCAGCCCCTGGAGCTCCGGATAGGCCAGGATGGTGTCGACGAGATGGCGGCCGAGCCCCTTGCCGCGCTCGGCCTCGACGACGAAGACATCGGCGAGATAGGCGAAGGTGGCGTGGTCGGTGACCACCCGGGCGAAGCCGATCTGGCGGCCGTCGCGGTAGAGGCCGAAGGCGAGCGAGTTGTCGATCGCCCGCGTCATCACGGCGAAGGGAATCCCGGCCGCCCAATGCGAGCGGACGAGGAAGCCATGGATCATGGCGAGGTCGAGTCGTGCCTTGTCGGTGTCGATCTCGCAGGAATCGGCAGCGTCGCGGGTGGACGGCTGGGGCGCAAGGGCGGCGTTGCGTCTGGACATGACCGGCTCCGCATCCTGTGCGGGTGGAATGGATCTGGCGGCGGAGCGGCGGCCGCGCGCGGGCGGACGCCGAAACAGCGCCCTCGGGTCAAGCCCCGGGGGCTGTCAGCGGGTTCGTCGTCGCGCGATCCACAAGCCGATGGTCATGGCGGAAAAATATCGTCGGCCGTCCCGCTGTCAACATTTGATTTCGCCTTCCGCGGCAATTGCCGCCGTCGCGTGATCTTGATCATCGACATTCGGCAGGATCGCCTTAGACTGAACGCGAGCACGGAATAAGGATCGCACGCGCTGCGTTAGACGTGCACGCGGCCCGAAACCTGTTCCGCTACAAGCTGTCCGACCGGGCGGAGGACTGCCGGGGGCAATGGTGAAACTCGACGAGGCAGCGGAAGCGATCGATTCTACGGGCGTCGGCATGGCTTCGCGCCGTCATCGCGCCCTCACCGTTCGGCGGCCCGGCGCGCGCGCCGTCCTCGCCGCCCTCATCGCCACCATAGCCATTGCCGGGGCGCCGTCCGCCCGGGCCGACGAGCCGCGCTTCTTCCGTATCGGCACGGCCGGCACGACCGGCACGTATTTCCAGATCGGCGGCATCCTGGCCAGCGCGATCTCCAGCCCGCCAGGCTCGCCCAACTGCCAGCGCGGCGGCAATTGCGGTGTCCCCGGCCTCATCGCCGTGGCGCAAGCCACCCAGGGCTCGGTGGAGAATGTCGACCTGATCGGCCGCGCCCAGCTCGAATCGGCGCTCAGCCAAGCCGATATCGCCTCCTGGGCCTATCACGGCACCGCCATCTTCAAGACCAGGGGCGCGGTCGCCAATCTGCGCGCGATCGCCGCCCTCTTCCCCGAAAGCGTCCATGTCGTCGTCGCTGAGGACAGCCCGATCAAGACGCTGCGCGACCTCAAGGGCAAGCGGGTCGGGCTCGGCGAGAAGGAGTCGGGCACGCTCGCCGATGCCCGCATCGTGCTCGAGGCGGCCGGGCTGAGCGAGCGCGATTTGAAGCCGGACTATTCGCGCCTCGGCGAGGCGGCCGCCGGCATCCGCGACAAGACGCTCGACGCCTTCTTCCTGGTCGGCGGCTATCCCATCCCGGCGATCGCCGAGCTCGCCGCGGCGACGCCGATCCGCCTGCTGCCGATCGGCGACGAGATTTTCGACAAGCTGAAGAAGCGCTACCCGTTCTTCTCGCGCAGCTCGATTCCGGCCGACGCCTATACCGGGCTCGATGGCGAGACGCCGACCGCCGGGCTGACCGCGATATGGGTGGTCGCCGTCAGCGTGCCCGACCAGACCGTCTACGAGATCACCAAGTCGCTGTGGAGCGAGCCGACGCGTAAATTCCTCGCCGCCCGCCATGTCATCGGACGGCGGATCGCCCCCGAGCACGCCCTCGACGGGGTCGACATCCCGCTCCATCCCGGTGCCGAGCAGTATTACCGCGAGAACAATCTGCTCACCGACCCGGGGAAATAGCGTCAGGGCGCCGGCTTGCGGATCACGAAGCGGAAGACGCCTGCCGCCTCCGAGGACTCGACCAGCTGACAGCCGGTGGTGCGGCAGAAGGCGGCGAAATCCTTGACCGCGCCGGGATCGGTCGCCAGCACCTCCAAAACCGCGCCCGGCGCCATCGCCTTGAGGGCCTTGCGCGCCTTGAGGACAGGCAGGGGACAGAGCAGTCCCGTGGCGTCGAGTGTCGCATGGTCCATCGCTCGCCGTCCCACTTCGCTGGCCGCGCTCGACACCGTACTCGCCTTGCGCCCGGCCGAGCATGCCATATACCGGACCGCGCCTGACCCTAGGCGGAAAGGCTGCCCGATGCATTCATGATAGGCACCGCACCAATCGATCGCGCCGTCGGCGCTCTCAGGCGTGATAATCGGCCGCGACGGTCGCGTCGACCGGCACCGACCGCGCACGCATCGCGTTGAAGAGCGGCGTCAGCACGACAGACAGGACCAGATTGAGGATCACGGTGTAGAAGGCGGTATAGCCGGGGAAGGTGTAGCCGGCGAGGGAGAGCGGATAGGTCGGCGTGAGGTTCACCGCGACCGCCATCGCGGTTCCCGCGAAGGTTCCGGCGGCCCAGCCGACCAGCAGCGCCCAGTCGTTGAACCAGCGCGTATAGGCGCCGAGCATCACCGAGGGCAGCGTCTGGATGATCCAGATGCCGCCGAGGAGCTGCAGCTGAATGGCGTATTGCGTCGGCACGAAGAGGATGAAGATGAGCGCGCCGAGCTTGACGACCAGCGACACCCACTTCGCCATCTGCGCTTCCTCTTTGTCGGTGGGATTCTTGTTGATGAACTCGCGGTGGATATTGCGCGTATAGAGATTCGCCGCGGCGATCGACATGATTGCCGCCGGCACCAGCGCGCCGATCCCGATCGCGGCGAAGGCGATGCCGACGAACCACGAGGGGAAGCTGTGGAGGAAGAGCGCCGGCACCGCGAAATTGTTGCCGAACTGCTTGAAGCCGGCGGCGTATTCCGGAAGCGTGCCGACTCCGGCGGCGATGGCGAAGAAGCCGACGAGGGCGAGCAGGCCGAGCATGAAGGAATAGCCCGGCAGCATCGCGGCGTTGCGGCGGATGGCGTGGCCGCTATTGGCGCTCAAGATGCCGGTGAGCGAATGCGGATAGAGGAAGAGCGCCAGCGCCGAGCCGACCGCTAAGGTCGCATAGGCGCCGTAGGAGCCGGTCGTGTTGGGGCCGGGAGCCGCCAGCAGCAACTTCTGCGCCGGCACCGCGGCGAAGATCTTGCCGAAGCCGCCGAGCTCGATCGGGATGACGATCACGGCGGCGAAAGCCGTGATATAGATCAGCACGTCCTTGACGATGGCGATCGAGGCCGGCGCGCGCAGCCCGCTCGAATAGGTGAAGGCGGCGAGGATGACGAAGGCGATGATCAGCGGCAGATCGGCCATGAACCCGGTGCCCGAGATGCCAAGCGCGCCGACCACGACCTGAATGCCGACGAGCTGGAGGGCGATGTACGGCATGGTCGCGACGATGCCGGTAATCGTCACCGCCAGCGCCAGCCAGCGATTGCCGAAACGGCCGCGCACGAAATCCCCCGCCGTGATGTAGCCGTGCTTGTGGCAGACGTTCCAGATCCGCGGGAAGGCGAGGAACAAGATCGGATAGATCACGATGGTGTAGGGAACCGCGAAGAAGGCGACCGCACCGGCACCGAAGGCGAGGGCCGGAACGGCAATGAAGGTGTACGCGGTATAGAGATCGCCGCCGACCAGGAACCAGGTGACGATGGTGCCGAAGCGCCGACCGCCGAGCCCCCATTCGTGCAGCTGGTCGAGGTCGCCCTTGCGCCAATGGGCGGCGGCGAAGCCGAGCCAGGTGATGAAGGCGAAGAGCAGCACGAAGATGGTGAGCGCAACCCAGTTTACGTTCTCCACGACAATTCCCCCGCCGTTCGTTTCATTTTGAGTTAAGGCCTAGATGACGCTACGCGCCGGCCGAGCTAATCCTCGGTGGCGAAATAGACGACCGCGGTGAACACGGCACCGATGATCACCCACAAGAGCTGATACCAGTAGAAAAAGGGGATGCCCATCCAGGCGGGGTCGACCTTGTTGTAGAAGGGCGGCCAGAGCACCACGACACACTGAACAACGAAGAGTAGGTACCACCAGCTCCATCCGCCCCGCTTGCGTTGCGCATCATTCATTGCGACGATCCCTCCCCCCGATAAAGTGTACGTCGATCCATCCGAGGATCAGGCCCCTGGATGGCAGCACAGAGTTGCGTGCTGCCATCGTAAGTGCCGTGCCGTCACTCATTCACCTTGCGAGCGTTCGCCGATTCGAGCGAACGCCAAAGCGGTAACATTACCAAAATGATCGCCATTTCCAAATGCTAAACTACGCATTTGGGTTCCTGGTGGCGATCTGGAACGCGCCGACCCCGCCGGTCTTGTTTTAGCGGCGCCCGCCGAATGCCGCCCAGGCCGCCGGAACGAGAGCGACGCCGAGCGCCGTCTTGACGAGCGATCCGACGAGGAAGGGCGTGAGGCCGAACGCGACCGCCTTTGGCCAGCCGACGAAGAGGGCGAGCCAGGCGATGCCCGGCGCGAAGAGAACGGCGTGACCGAGCGACAGGGCAAGCGTCGTGCGCCAAAGCGAGCGGTCCCAGCCGCGCTCGGCGAGCCAGCCGAGCAGTGCGGCGGCGAGCACGAAGCCGACGAGATAGCCGCCCGTCGGCCCCATCATATAGGCGAGGCCGATGCCCTTCTCCGGCGTGCCGGCGAAGACCGGCAATCCGACCAACCCTTCGGCCAGATAGAGCAGCACCGTCGCGGTGCCGAGACGCCAGCCGAAGGCCAGGCCGATCAGCAGGACGACGAGGGACTGCATCGTCATCGGCACCGGATAGAACGGCACCTGGAGCTTCGCCGACGCGGTCAAGGCAAGGCTGCCGAGCAGCGTCAGCACGACGATCCGCAGGCTTTGCTGTGCCGGGCTGGGCCAGGCGGCGCCGATGAGCGTCGGCAACGTGTCGGCAGTATCGATTGCTCCGGATCGCGGCATGAAATCCCCTCTCAACTAGCGGAATGGACGGTTAAGTAGACGGCGACGAGCGCCGGCGTCAACCGAAGCCCTTCTTGGCGAAGCCTGACGGCACGATCCGCCCGGCCTGGGCGCGCTCGCCGATCCAGTTGTCGAGCGCGGTCTCGGTGCGCACGCGGTTCTCGCCCTGGCGCCAGCTCAGCCCGTCGGCGAGGCGGAAGATCTTGGCGTCGGCGAGGCCACCATCCTTGTAGCGCTGCAGCATTACGCCGCGGCCGCGGCTCATCTCGGGAATCTCGGCGATCCGGCAGATCAGCAGCTTGCGATTGTCGCCAAGCAGCGCGACGACGTCGCCGATGACCGGCACGCAGATGCGCGCCTGCGCCCCCTTGCCGGGGACCAGCACCTGCTTGCCCGCTCGCGTCTGCGCCAGCGCCTCCTCGCCGGCGCAGATGAAGCCGCGTCCGTCGCTCGCCGCGAGGAGCAGCTTGTGCTCCGGCCGATAGGGGAACAGCGCGACGATGTCGTGCTCGTTCGGCAGGTCTATCATCAGGCGCAAGGGCTCGCCATGGCCGCGCCCGCTCGGCAGCCGGTCGACCGGCAGCGCATAGAACCGCCCGTTGGTACCGAAGACGACGAGCCTGTCGGTGGTCTCGGCTTGCACGACGAAGCGCGGCCCGTCGCCCTCCTTGTATTTCGCCTCGGCGGCCGCCCCGTTATGCCCCTTGACCGTGCGGATCCAGCCCTTCTCCGAGCACAGCACGGTGACGGGCTCGCGCTCCACCAGCGCCTCGACGGGCACCAGGATCGCCGCCGGCGGCTCGCCGATCTCGGTGCGCCTTTTGCCGAGCGCGGTGGCGCCGCCGAACTCCTTCTTGGTCTCGCCGATCTCGCTGGCGATCGTCTTCCATTGCCGCTTGTCCTCGGCGAGCAGGCGGTTGATCTGGCTCTCCTCGCCTTCCAGCCCTTTCAGCTCCTTGCGCAGCTCGATCTCCTCGAGCTTGCGCAGCGAGCGCAGCCGCATGTTGAGGATCGCCTCGGCCTGCGCCTCGCTGAGATCCCAGCGCGCCATCAGCTCGGGACCGGGCTCATCGCTCTCACGGATGATGCGGATGACCTCGTCGAGATTGAGATAGACGATGATCTGGCCGCGCAGGATCTCCATGCGCCGGGCGATGGCGGCGAGGCGGTGGCGGCTGCGCCGCTGCAGGACGACACGGCGATGATCGAGGAAGGCCTGCAGAGCCTCCTTGAGATTCATCACCCGCGGCACGCCTGACGCGTCGAGGACGTTGAGGTTGAGCGGCACGCGCGTCTCGAGCTCGCTGGCGCGGAACAGCGATTCCATCAGCACGGCGGGATCGACATTGCGCGATTTCGGCTCGAGCACGAGGCGGACATCCTCGGCCGATTCGTCGTGCACATCGGCGAGAAGCGGAAGCTTCTTCTCCTCGAGCAGCGCGGCGATACGCTCGACGATGCGCGATTTCGGCACCTGGAACGGGATCTCGGTGACGACGACCTGGAACATGCCATGTGACATCTTCTCCACCGTCCAGCGCGCCCGCAGGCGGAAGCTGCCGCGGCCGGTGCGATAGGCCTGCAGTATCGACTCGGCCGGCTCGACCAGCGTGCCGCCGGTCGGGAAATCGGGTCCGCGCACGATGGCGACCAGCTCGTCGACCGGACATTTCGGCGATTTGATGAGATGGAGCAGCGCGTCGCACAGCTCGCCGGCATTGTGCGGCGGGATGCTCGTCGCCATGCCGACGGCGATGCCGTTGGCGCCGTTGGCCAAGAGGTTGGGGAAGCGCGCCGGCAGCACCACCGGCTCTTCCTCGCTGCCGTCATAGGTCGGCCTGAGATCGACGGCGTCCTCGGCGATGCCGTCGAGCAACGCCTGGGCGACCGCGGTGAGGCGGCTCTCCGTGTAGCGTTGCGCCGCCGCGTTGTCGCCGTCGATATTGCCGAAATTGCCCTGCCCGTCGACCAGCGGATAGCGCTGGGCGAAATCCTGCGCCAGGCGGACGAGGGCGTCGTAGACCGCGACCTCGCCATGCGGGTGGAACTTGCCGATGACGTCGCCGACGACGCGGGCGCTCTTCTTGTAGCCCGCGCCGGGATCGAGGCGGAGCTGCTGCATGGCATAGAGGACGCGCCGATGGACGGGCTTCAGCCCGTCGCGCACATCGGGCAGCGAGCGCGAGACGATGGTCGAGAGGGCATAGGAAAGATAGCGCTCGCCGAGCGCGTCGGCGAAATCGACGTCGCGCACCTCGCCGACCGGGACTGACTTAGCCATGGAACTCCGCTACTGCTAATCGTGGGTTTCGCTGAGCTGACCCCCAGCTATTGTAGCTCCCTGCCCCATCCGGTCAACAAACCGCGCACGCGCCGCCGGCAATATCCGACCGAATTGCTGATAGACGTGGCCCTCCAGGAAGAAGCCGGTGAGCGCCAGGCCATCGCTGATGTCGCCGGCGCTCGGCGTCGTCGCATCGCCAAGCAGGAAGGCGGGCAGTTTCAACAATTTATCCCGATACGGGGCGCCTGCCCCGCGCGACACCGCCTGGGCCGATTTAGGCGACACATAGGCGAGGTCGCTGGTCGTCCCGGTCGCGGCGCAGCGCGAGAGATCGAGGCCGAAACCGAGCTCGGCGAGAAGCGCCAGCTCCCAGGCGACATAGCCGGACGACCAGCCGCGATCGGCGGCGAGCGAATCGAGCAAGGCGACGAGGCCGGCGAAGGCGCCCGGCACCGCCTCGCGCTCGGGCAGCGCCGTCTCGGCGACCGCGGCCGCGGCAGCGAGACAGGCGAGGCGCGCCGGATCGTCGATGAGGTCGGCGGCGTAGCCGCGCAGCAGCTCGCAGCGCAGCACGCCGAGATGGTCGGCGAGCCGTGCCTGCCAATCCGCGGTGACGCGGTTGCCGGTCTCGTAGGCGCCGCGTCCGCGCGCCCGCCGCGCCCCGCGCACCAGCCCGGCATGCCTGCCGTGCTCACTTGTCAGCACTTGCAGGATCAGCGAGGTCTCGCCATGCGGCCGCGCCGACAGGATAATGGCGTCATCCTGCCACTGCATGACGACATACGCGATATACCCCTCTCCCCTTGCGGGAGAGGGAGGGGCAGTAGAGAGCTGCCCCGCTCACGCGTCGTACTCCAGCCGCATCGCCGCGTAGCGCTCGCGGTCGTCGACCCAGCCTTCGCGCACCTTGACGAAGAGGAAGAGATGGACGCGTCGGCCGAACAGGCGCTCGAGCTCCTGGCGGGCGCGCGCGCCGATGCGCTTGATCTGGCTGCCCTCGTGACCGAGCACGATCGCCTTCTGGCTGTCGCGCTGGACATAGATGGTCTGGCTGATCTTGACGCTGCCGTTCTTGAAATCCTCCCAGCTGTCGGTCTCGACCGTCGAGGCATAGGGCAACTCGTCATGCAGCTGCAGGAAGACCTGCTCGCGCGTCGCCTCGGCCGCCATCAGCCGCTGGGGCAGGTCCGAGAGCTGGTCCTCGGGGAAGAGCCAGGGTCCTTCCGGCAGCGTCGCGACCAGGTGCACGCGCAGATCGTCGACGCCGCTGCCAGTCAGGCCCGAGATCATGAAGACCGGCTCGAAGATGCCTTCCTTGGACAGTCTCTCGGCGAGGCCGAGCAGCTTCTCCGGCTTGACGATGTCGACCTTGTTGAGGGCGAGGATGGCGCGGCGGCCGGCGGTCTTCAGCCCGTCGATGATGCGCCGCGTGTCGTCGTCGATGCCGCGCACCGCGTCGACGAGCAGGATCACCATGTCGGCGTCCTGCGCGCCGGCCCAGGCGGCAGCGACCATCGCCCGTTCGAGGCGCTTCTTGGGCGCGAAGATGCCGGGCGTGTCGACGAAGATGAGCTGCGCCGTGCCCTCTACGGCGAGGCCGAGGACGCGGCTGCGCGTCGTTTGCACTTTGGGGGTGACGATCGAAACCTTGGCGCGGACGAGCTGGTTGAGCAGCGTCGACTTGCCGGCATTGGGTGCGCCGACGAGGGCGACATAGCCGCAGCGCCGGCCGATTCCCTCGCCCTGGTCGCCCTGATAGTCCTCGCTCTCGTCGCTCATGGCGTGTTCGCCGCGGCGGCGATGCGGGCGAGCAGCGCGGCCGCGGCGGCGACCTCGGCGGCACGCTTGGAGCTGCCGGCGGCGGTCTCCGCGGCGAGGCCGGCGACGCTGACCGAGACGGTGAAGCGGCGCTCATGCGCCGGCCCCTCGACTTTGACCGTCTCGTAAAGCGGCAAGGCGAAGCCGCGCGCCTGCGCCCATTCCTGCAGCGCCGTCTTGGGATCGCGCGGCGGCGTCGCATCCGCCTCGATGAGCGATTCCCAATGGCGGTGGATGAAGCGCTCGGCGGCGGCGATCCCGCCATCGAGATAGAGCGCCGCTATGACCGCCTCGCAGACGTCGCCGAGCACGCCGGCAACCTCGCGCGTGCGCGCGATATCCTCGCCGGGCGACAGGATGAGATGGCGGCCGAGATCGATGGCGCGCGCCACCTCGGCCAGGGTCTCGCGGCGCACCAGCTGGGTATGGCGACGCGTCAGCGCGCCCTCATCCTCATCGGGGAAGCGCCGCCACAGCAGCTCGGCGACGACGAGGCCGAGCACGCGGTCGCCGAGGAACTCGAGCCGCTCGTACCCCTGGTTCGGGCCCTGGTTGGAGCCGCGCCGCCCACGCTGGCGTGACACTGCGCTGGCATGGGTGAGCGCCTCGGTCAGCAGCTGCGGGCGCGCAAAGCGATGGCCCAGCGTCCCGGACAGATCGTCCGCGACGCGTGCCGCCTCGCTCACCTAATCCCCTCGAAGGGCCGGTCGTAACGGACGGCGAAGGGCCATTTCCAGGGTTCCCAGAGATGCGCCGAGCCGTCTGTCGAGAAGAACAGGAACTCGGCGCGGCCGACCAGGTTCTCGGCCGGCACGTAGCCGACGCCGCCGTTGGGGTCGCGGCTGTCCGAGGAATTGTCGCGGTTGTCGCCCATCATGAAGTAGCGGCCGGGCGGCACGACGAACTCGCGGGTATTGTCGAGCGGGCCGTTGTCGCCCTGCGATTCTAGGATGCGGTGGCGAACGCCGTTGGGCAGCGTCTCGATATATTGCAGCACCGGACGGCGGATCTCGGGATCGACGTAGTCCTCGATGCGTTCGCGCTTGACCATTTCACCGTTGATGTAGAGCCGTCCCTCCTTCATCTGGATGCGATCGCCCGGCAGGCCGATGACGCGCTTGATGTAGTCGGTGGAGTTGTCGCGCGGCAGCTTGAAGACCGCGACGTCGCCGCGCTGCGGCGGCGTGAAGAGGATCCGTCCGCTGATCAGCGGCAGGCCGAGCGGCAGGGAATAGCGGCTGTAGCCGTAGGAGAATTTCGAGACGAAGAGATAGTCGCCGATGAGCAGTGTCGGCACCATCGAGCCGGATGGGATGTTGAACGGCTCGTAGGCGACGGTGCGGACGAAAATCGCGATGGCGACGGCATAGAGCACCGTCAGCGCCGTATCGAGAATCCCGCCGGCCTTCTTCGATTTCAGCAGAATTTCCGCCAAGGTATTGATTTCCTGCGATTAATTACGGAAGCACCGTCATTTAGCCAGGGATCAAGCCTCTCCCCGGCAGGGAAGTCAAGCGCGCTCCACCCGGCCGCTCAGCCGCTCTGCCGCGCCGCGCCGCCGGACACCGCGCTGATGATGACGAAGGCCTGGGCGAGCGGCGGCTCGTCGGTGATCGTGAGGTCGATGCGAGCAACCGTGCCGGATGGCAGCATCGCCTGCAGCCGCTCGAGCGCGCCGCCGGTCAGCACCATGCTGGGGCGCCCGGAGGGCAGGTTGACGACACCGAGATCGCGCCAGAAGACGCCGGCGCGGAAACCGGTGCCGAGCGCCTTGGAGCAGGCCTCCTTGGCAGCATAGCGCTTGGCATAGCTCGCCGCCCGATTCGCCCGACGGTCGGATTTCCGCCGCTCGGTCTCGGTGAAGATGCGGTCGAGGAAGCGCTCGCCGAAGCGGTCGATCACCCGCTCGATGCGCGCGATGTCGATGAGATCGCTGCCGATGCCAAGGATCATGATCGTGCCGGCGGCCGGTTCAGGCGCTCTTCTGCCCCTGGCTGTCGGCGCGGACCTTGTCCATCAGCGCGCGCATCCGCTTGATCGCGCTTTCGAAGCCGCTGAAGATCGCCTCGCCGACGAGGAAATGGCCGATATTGAGCTCGACTATCGTCGGGATGGCGGCGACCGCGCCGACCGTGTCGAAGCTGAGCCCGTGCCCAGCATGGCATTCGAGCCCGACGGACGCCGCATGAGCGGCGGCATCGACGATGCGCTGCAGCTCGCGCCGCGCCGCGGCGGCGCCCGGCTCCTCCGTCCAGGCATCGCAAAAAGCGCCGACATGGAGCTCGACGACGGGCGCGCCGAGCGCCACGGCGCCATCGAGCGCCGCCCGGCTCGGCTCGATGAAGAGCGAGACGCGGATGCCAGCACTGACCAGCTCGCGGACATAGGGCAGCAGGGTGTTATGGCCGCGCACGACGTCGAGCCCGCCCTCGGTCGTGCGCTCCTCGCGCTTCTCGGGCACCAGGCAGGCGGCATGCGGCTTGTGCCTCAAGGCGATATCAAGCATCTCCTTGGTGGCCGCCATCTCGAGGTTGAGCGGCAGGTCGATCTCCTTCGACAGTCGGGCGATGTCGTCGTCCGAGATATGCCGGCGATCCTCGCGCAGATGGGCGGTGATGCCGTCGGCCCCGGCTTGCGCTGCGACGCGGGCGGCGCGCACCGGGTCGGGATGACGGCCGCCACGCGCGTTGCGGATCGTCGCGACGTGATCGATGTTGACGCCGAGGCGGAGGGGAAACTGGGCGATCATCGCAAGGCCTCTCAAGGGACGCGACAGAGGGAGATATGGGCAGATATGAGGATGGCGGCGCCGCCTGTCAGCCCCGCGCGCGCTCGACCGAGTTGATGACCGGCGCCGTGCGCAGCGCCGCGATGATGTTGGTGAGGTGACGGACGTCCTGCACCTCGATATCGACGATGATCTCGAAGAAATCGATCGAGCGGTTGGTGATCTTGAGATTGCTGATATTGCCGCCGCTCTTGCCGATGATGGTGGTGAGGGCGCCGAGGCTGCCGGGCTCGTTGCCGAGCGTCACCGCGATGCGGCCGACATGGGAGTGCTCGGCGTCGCCGGCATCCTTCCAGGCGACGTCGAGCCAGCGCTCCGGCGTATTGGAGAAGCTCTCCAGCGTCTCGCAATCGATGGTGTGGATGGTGACGCCCTTGCCTGTCGTGACGATGCCGACGATCCGGTCGCCCGGCAGCGGGTGGCAGCAGCCGGCGTAATGTAGCGCCATGCCGGGGATGAGGCCGCGGATCGGCACCGCGTTCTCCGACGCCTTGCCCTTGCGCGCCCGCGCCAGCGAGATGACCTTGCCGGCCTTGTCGCCCTTGTCGTCGGGCTTGGGTGGGAAGAGCGCGTGAACCACCTCGCGCCCGGTGACGTGGCCCTCGCCGACGGCGACGAAGAGATCGTCCGTCGTGGCGCTATTGAAGCTCTTCAGCACCGGCTCGAGCTGCTTCTCGACGAGATCGTGGCCGTCGTGACGGAACGCCTTCTGCAGGATCGCCTTGCCGAGATCGTGATACTGCTCGCGCTGCTGGGTGCGCACGAAGCGGCGGATACGGGCGCGCGCCTTGCCGGTAACGACGAAGCGCTCCCAGGTCGGCGACGGCGTCTGCGCCTTGGAGGTGACGATTTCGACCTGATCGCCATTGGCGAGCTGGGTGCGCAGCGGCACCAACCTTCCGTTGATCTTGGAGCCGACGCAAGTGTCGCCGATCTGCGAATGCACGGCATAGGCGAAATCGACCGGCGTCGCGCCGCGCGGCAAGGCGATGAGATCGCCCTTCGGCGTGAAGCAGAAGACCTGGTCCTGGAACATCTCGAGCTTGGTGTGCTCGAGGAACTCCTCGGGTCCCGAGGCATGCTCGAGAATGTCGAGGAGCTCGCGCAGCCAGCGATACTGCTTGCCCTCGGTCCTCGGTGCGCCCTGCTTGTAGGTCCAGTGCGCGGCGACGCCGAGCTCGGCTACCTCGTGCATCTCGCGGGTGCGGATCTGCACCTCGATGCGCTGGCGCTCGGGACCGATGACGCCGGTATGGAGCGAGCGGTAATTGTTCGGCTTGGGCGTCGAGATGTAATCCTTGAAGCGGCCCGGCACCACCGGATAGGCGCTGTGGAGGACGCCGAGCGCGTGATAGCACTCGGCCACGGAATCGACGGTGATGCGAAACGCCATGATGTCGGACAGCTGCTCGAAGCCGACATTCTTGCGCTGCATCTTGCGCCAGATCGCATAGGGACTCTTCTCGCGGCCGGAAACCTGGGCGCTGGCGATGCCGGCGTCGCGCAGCGTCGCATTGAGCGCGGCGATGATGCGGGCGACGAGGTCGCCGCCCTTCTCGCGCAGGAAGGCGAGACGCGTCTTCAGGCTCTGTCGCGCATCGGCATAGAGCTCGGCGAAAGCGAGATCCTCGAGCTCGTCCTTCATGCGATGCATACCGATGCGCTCAGCGAGCGGCGCATAGATATCCATCGTCTCGCGGGCGATGCGGCGGCGCTTCTCCTCGTCCTTGATGTAGTGCAGCGTCTGCATGTTGTGCAGGCGGTCGGCGAGCTTGACGAGGAGGACGCGGATGTCCTCCGACATCGCCAGCACCAGCTTGCGGAAATTCTCCGCCTGCTTGGTCTGGTCGGATTGCAGCTCGATGCGCGACAGCTTGGTGACGCCGTCGACCAGCCGGGCGATATCGGGGCCGAACAGCCGCTCGATGTCCTCGAGCGTCGCCACCGTATCCTAGACCGTGTCGTGCAGCAGGCCGGTGATGATCGACGAGCCGTCGAGCTTCATCTGCGCGAGGATGCCGGCGACCTCGACGGGATGCGAGAAATAGGGATCGCCCGAGGCGCGCTTCTGCGAGACATGCGCCTTCATCGAGAAGACATAGGCGCGGTTGAGCGCGTCCTCGTTGGCGCCCGGGTCATAGGTCTTGACCCGCTCCACGAGCTCGAATTGACGCATCATGCGCAAAACCGCCTCGGCGGCAAGCCAAGCCGGGCGGCGCTACCCATCACAGCGGCGCCGCCCGTCGACATCGTTTTAGGGCTCTTCGTCGGGCGTCCCGTCCGGCGTCAGGGCGAGGTCGACATCGACATCATCCTCGGCGACCACCGGTCCGTCGTCCTCGCTCTCCTCGTCGAGCGCGCCGTCCTCGCCCTCGACGCTCATCCCGGCGACCGCCATGTCGGCATCGCCCGGCCAGACGCCCTCGGCGACGAATTCGTGGTCTTCCTCGGGTTCGTCGATCTCGACATGCTTCTGCATGCCTTTGATCAGCGCGTTCTGCAGGTTGTCGAGCGGCACCGTCTCGTCGGCGATCTCGCGCAACGCGACGACCGGATTCTTGTCGTTGTCGCGGTCGATCGTCAGCGCGCCGCCGGCGGCGACATCACGGGCGCGCTGCGCGGCGAGCAGCACCAGTTCGAACCGATTGGGGACCTTGAGGACGCAATCTTCAACGGTTACGCGAGCCATGCCAATTCCTACTCCGCTTCATTCGCTGATTTCAATATAAGTGCCCGCCGCCCGCACCGCAATATTTGCCGAAACCGATCAAGCGACTGGCGGCCTTGCACAGACACTTTCAGGCGATCGGGCGGGCGGTCTGGCCGCGCGGCAGGTGGTCGATCAGCTGATCGACCGTGCGGCCGAGGAACGCGTGATACCAGCGCGGGGCGATCTCGCGCAAGGGGAGCAGGACGAAGGCCCGCTCATGCATGCGCGGATGCGGCAGGAGCGGAAGGGTCTCGCCGCGCGTCACTTTGTCGCCATAGGCGATGATGTCGAGGTCGATGCAGCGCGCCGCGTTGCGGACCCCCTTGGTACGGCCGAATTCCTTCTCGATGCGTTGCAGCGCGGCCATCAAGGCGGCCGGGGTCATGGTCGTCTCGACGCGGACTATCCCGTTGATAAAGTTGGGTTGATCCGATTTAGGCACGGGCTCGGATTCGTACCAGCGCGAGCGCGCGGTGACATGTATTCCGGCCGCCTCGAAACGCTCCAGAGCCGCCATCAACGTCGCCTTGGGGGCGCCATAGGCAGGGCTAGGCAGATTGGCGCCGAGCCCGATGATGATCAGCGGCAGCGGCGCAGACCCTCTTTGTCGCATCTCGCCTCGACCCTACCCCACGACTTGAGTTACCGATATATTTCCAGCAAACGGCGTTATACGATCGAGCGGTTAAATTTCTTATACCCAGTCTGCTGGAGTTGGTTTCGATGTTGTTCTATCCAGAGGAGAAGATCGGCCTCTTTATCGATGGTTCGAATCTCTACTCCGCGGCCCGATCCCTCGGCTTCGACATCGATTACAAGCGATTGCTCGATCTGTTCGGCGCCAAGGGGCGGCTGATTCGAGCGTTTTATTACACTGCCTTGCTCGATGAGCAGGAATATTCACCGATCCGACCGCTTGTCGATTGGCTCGACTATAACGGCTACACCATGGTGACCAAGCCGACCAAGGAGTACACGGATGCGACCGGGCGGCGCAAGATCAAGGGCAATATGGACATCGAGCTCGCCATCGACGTGATGGAGATGGCGCAGTATCTCGACCATATCGTGCTGTTCTCCGGCGACGGCGATTTCCGCCGCCTGGTCGAGGCAGTGCAGCGCAAGGGCGTGCGCGTCACCGTCGTCTCGACGGTCCGCTCGGCGCCGCCGATGGTCGCCGACGAGCTGCGCCGCCAGGCCGACAATTTCGTCGAGCTGCACGATTTGGCGCAGAGCATCATGCGGGTCCATCACAATCGCGAGGAGCCGCGCGCCGCCCAGAGTGCCGCCCCAAGCGCCGCCCCAAGCGCCTACGAGGACGCTTGAACACAGAAACGGCGCCGGAAGCCCCCGGCGCATCCCCGCTCTGCCCCTCCCGCGACTGCCCGCGCTGCCCGCGTCTCGTCGCCTTTCGTGCCAGGCATCGCGCCAGTCACCCGGGCTGGCACAACGCACCGGTGCCGTCCTTCGGCCCGGCCTCGGCGCGCCTCCTCATCGTCGGGCTGGCGCCCGGGCTGAAAGGCGCCAATCGCACCGGCCGCCCGTTCACCGGCGACTATGCCGGCGATCTCCTCTACCCCACGCTGGTGAAGTTCGGCTTCGCTGCCGGTCGCTACGGCGCGCGGCCCGATGACGGACTCAGCCTAGTCGACTGCCGGATCACCAATAGCGTGCGCTGCGTGCCGCCGGAGAACAAGCCCGATGGGGCGGAGATCGTCGCCTGCCGCGCCTTCCTCACCGCCGAGATCGCCGCCATGACCGCGCTGCGCATCGTCCTCGCCCTCGGCGCGACCGCGCATGGCAGCACGCTGGCAACGCTCGGCGAGACCCGCGCCCGCTTCCCCTTCGCCCATGGCGCGGTGCACCGCCTCGGCAGCGGCCTGCTGCTGGCCGACAGCTATCATTGCTCGCGCTACAACACGAATACCGGAAAGCTGACGGTGCCGATGTTCGAGTCGGTCTTCGCCGCCTTGCGCCAGTGTCTCGACGCGCCAGCTCAATTCGCCTGATCACCCGTGCTCGGCTCGCGTCGGTAGATCGTTGAGCAGTTGACGCAGCTTCGACTTCAGTATCTTGCCCGTTGCCGTGTGGGGCAGCTCGTCGAGAATGATGACGGCGTCCGGCACGGACCATTTCGCCATTTTACCTTCGCAGAAGCTGCGGATCTCGGCCGCGCTGGCCTTGCCCTTCTCCATCAGAGTGACGACGAGGACGGGCCGCTCGCCCCATTTGGCGTCCGGCCGGGCGATCGACGCCGCCTCGCGAATAGCGGGATGGCCCATCGCCACATTCTCGATCTCGATCGAACTGATCCATTCGCCGCCGGACTTGATCACGTCCTTGGTGCGGTCGACGATCTGGATGCAGCCGTCGCCGTCAATGGTGGCGACGTCGCCCGTCTCGAACCAGCCGGGCTCGTCATGGGCGGCGACCGGGTCGAGGCGGAAATAGCTGCCGCACACCCAATGGCCACGGACCTTGAGATCGCCGAAAGCCGTGCCGTCCCAGGGCAGCTCGGCGCGCTCGGCATCGACTATCTTGAGGTCGACGCCGAAGAGCGGGCGCCCCTGCTTCAGGGCAATGGCGCGCTGCTGCTCCGTCGGCAGCTCGAGCGTGCGGCGCTTGGGCACGTTGATGGTGCCGAGCGGGCTGGTCTCGGTCATGCCCCAGGCATGGATGGCGCGAACGCCGGAGGCTGCGAACTCCCCGATCATCGCCGGCGGACAGGCCGAGCCGCCGATGACGACGCGCTCGAGCCGGCCGAGTTCCTTGCCGCTCTCGCGCAGATGGGTGAGGAGGCCGAGCCAGACCGTCGGCACGCCGGCGCTGATCGTGACGCCCTCGGCCGCGAACATCGCCTGCAGGCTGGCGCCATCGAGGTTCGGCCCCGGCAGGACGAGCTTGCATCCGCTCATCGGCGCCGCATATGGGATGCCCCAGGCATTGACGTGGAACATCGGCACGATCGGCAGCACGACATCCCGCGCCGAAAGCGCAAACGCGTCGGCGGCATTGATCGTCATGGCGTGCAGCACGCTCGAGCGGTGGCTGTAGAGAACGCCGCGCGGATTGCCTGTCGTACCCGAGGTATAGCAGAGCGAGGCAGCCGTGTTCTCGTCGAGCGCCGGCCAGCGGGCGATCTCTTCCGCCTCGGCGAGAAGCGACTCGTAGCAAAGGAGATTGGCGAGGCGCGATGACGGCATGTGCGCGTCGTCGGTCATGACGATGACGCCGCGGACCTTGCCGAGCTGGTCGGCGAGACGCTCGAGCAGCGGCACGAAGGTCAGGTCGACGAAGAGATAGCGGTCCTCGGCGTGGTTGATGATGTAGGCGATCTGCTCGGGAAAGAGACGCGGGTTGATGGTGTGGCAGACGGCGCCGATGCCGGAGACGCCATAATAGATCTCGACATGGCGAAAGCCGTTCCAGGCGAGGGTGCCGACGATGTCGCCGGTGCCAATCCCGAGCCGGCACAACGCGCCGGCGAGGCGCCGGGCCCGCCGCGCGGCATCGGCGTAGCCGTAGCGATGGATCGGCCCTTCGACGGTGCGCGACACGATTTCGGTGTCGCCATGGTAGCGCGCCGCGAATTCGAGGATCGACGGGATCGTCAGCGGCAGAGTCATCATCTGTCCGAGCATTTCTGTCCTCCCTGATCGTGGTGCCGCGCCCTTCAGAAGGCGGCTTCGGCGAAATTGTGGATGGTGCCGCCACCGGCGAGGATGGCGCTGGCCAGCCCCTCGCCCTGCGGCAGCACCCGCTGCATATAGAAGCGCGCCGTGGCGAGCTTGGCGCGATAGAATTCCGCCTCGGGGCCGCTCGTGCCGGCGCGCGCGACGGCGGCCATGCGTGCCCAAACGTAGCCGAGCGCGACGAGGCCGAAGAGGCGGAGATAGTCAGTGGCGCCGACCGCCGCCTCCTCGGGCTCGGCGCAGACGAGATAGTCGGTGACGTGCTGCAAGCGCGCGACGGCGGTTTCGAGCGGTGCGACGAATTCGCCGAGCGCGACGTCGCCGCGTGCGGCGGCGATGAAGGCTTGCACCGGCTCGATGAAGCGCCTCAACCTGTCGCGACTGAGCTTGCGCCCGACGAGATCGAGCGCTTGGACGCCGTTCGTCCCCTCGTAGAGGGCGGTGATGCGCACGTCGCGGAGATACTGCTCCATGCCGTGCTCGCGGATATAGCCGTGGCCGCCGAAGGTTTGCACGCCGAGGCTCGCGGCTTCCCATCCGAGATCGGTGAAGAGCGCCTTCACCACCGGCGTCATTAGCGCGACGAAATCTTCAGCCGCCTCGCGCGCCGCCGGATCGGGGTGACGCTCGCGCCGGTCGAGCGCCTGCGCCACCCATTGCCCGAGCGCGCGCATCCCCTCGGCATAGGCGCGCATCGTCAGCAGCATGCGGCGGACATCAGGATGGACGATGATCGGATCGGCCGGCTCATCCGGGCGCTTGGCGCCGGCCAGCGAGCGGCCCTGGAGGCGCTCGCGTGCATAGGCAACGGCGCCCTGATATGCAGCCTCGGTGATCCCCAACCCCTGGATGCCGACGGCGAGGCGCTCGGCATTCATCATGGTGAACATGGCGGCAAGGCCGCGATGGGGCTCGCCGACCAGCCAGCCGGTCGCCGCCTCGAAGTTGATGACGCAGGTCGCCGACGCCTTCATCCCCATCTTGTGCTCGATGGCGCCGCAGGAGACGCCGTTGCGCTGCACCGGTCGGCCGTTCGCATCGGTCAGCAGTTTGGGCACCACGAAAAGGCTGATGCCGCGGCTGCCGGCCGGAGCGCCGGGAAGACGCGCCAGAACGAGATGAACGATGTTGCTGGTGAGGTCGTGCTCGCCGGCCGAGATGAATATCTTGGTGCCGCTGATGGCGTAGCGACCGTCGGGCAGCGGCTCGGCGCGAGTGCGCAGGAGGCCGAGATCGGTGCCGCAATGCGCCTCGGTGAGGCACATCGTGCCCGACCAGCTGCCATCGACGAGGTGGGGCAGGACGAGTTCCTTCAGCGCCGGCGAGCCGTGCGCCTCCAGCGCGGCATAGGCGCCGAAGGAGAGCCCGGGATAGAGGGCGAAGGAGAGATTGGCGGCGCACATCATCTCCTCGACGAGGAGGGCAACGGCGTGCGGCAGGCCCTGTCCGCCATAGGCGGGCGCACAGGCGAGGCCCGTCCAGCCGCTCTCGGCATAAAGGCGATAGGCCTCGGGAAAACCCTTGGGCGTGCGCACCACGCCGTTCTCGAAGCGGCAGCCTTCCTCATCGCCGCTGCGATTGAGCGGCAGCAGCACCTCGAAGGCGAGCTTACCGGCCTCCTCGAGGACCGGGTCTATGAGGTCGGCGGCGAGATCCTCGCACCCCGGCAGGGCCCGGACATCGTCAAGTCCGAAGAGCTCGTAGAGCACGAAGCGCATGTCGCGCAACGGAGCCTGATATGACGCCATCTCGGTCCTCCCTGGACGCTCTTCAGCCAGGCCTAAGCATCCATATTTCTTCCTCTATGTCAAGCCAACTTTATATATCGAAAGTCCGATTTCGTTATAGACACTTCAGTCGCAGTTTTTCTCATATCGGCCATCTGCTATCCGATACCAAAGTTGACTTTCTTCCCGTCAGCCGCGACGATGGGGCGCCATGCAAGACGATCAGACATCGGCCGACCGCGCGCGCTTCTGGAGCGGCACCGAGCTCGCCGCGGAATTCTCGCTGACGGCGCAGGGCATCCGTTTCTACGAGGAGAAGGGGCTGCTCTCGCCGGCGCGTGCCGGTCGCACGCGGGTCTACAGCTACCGCGACCGTGCCCGCCTCATTCTTGTCCAGAAGCTGCGGCGCCTCGGCTTCTCGATCGACGACATCGGCGAATATCTCAGCTTCTACAAGTCGGACGCGACCGGCGCCGCACAATACCGCGTCGGGCTGGAGAAGATCGGCCAGCGCATTGCCGCGCTCGAGGAAAAGCGCCGCGATATCGACGAGGCGCTCGCCGAGTTGAAGGCGCTCGAGCGCGAGGCGGCCGAGCGCCTGGAGGCGGCGCTGGCGCAGCGCGGCAGCGCCAAGCCCCTCGCGAAGAATGCCGCACGGCCGCGAAAAACGGCATCGCCGCCTGCGCGCGGCGGATAATCGCGCGCCTCCCTGTCAGCCCCGCTGATGGCAGGCGACGCTGTGCCCGGGGGTGACCTCGCGCAGCAACGGGGCCTCGACGCGGCAGCGCGAAACCGCATAGGCGCAGCGCGGATGGAAGGGGCATCCCGGCGGTGGCTTCAGCGGGCTCGGTACGTCGCCCGGCAGCAGCCGCTTCGCGCGCTTCACCGCCGGATTGGCGATCGGCACCGCCGAGAGCAGCGCCTCGGTATAGGGGTGCAGCGGATGGCGAAACAGTGTCCGCTTGTCAGCCTGCTCGACGATCTTGCCGAGATACATGACGGCGATGCGGTGGCTGATATGGGCGACGACGGCAAGGTCGTGGGCGACGAAGAGATAGGAAAGGCGCTTCGCCCGCTGCAGGTCGACCATCAGATTGATCACCTGCGCCTGGATAGAGACGTCGAGCGCCGAGACTGGCTCGTCGGCGACGATGAGCTTGGGGTTGAGCGCGAGGGCGCGGGCAATGCAGATGCGCTGCCGCTGCCCGCCCGAGAATTCGTGCGGGAAGTTGCGCATCTGGGCGCGCCGCAAGCCGACCTGATCGAACAGCGCGGCGACGCGCTCCGCCCCTTCCCTGCCCTTCAGCATGCCGTGCACGAGCAGCGGCTCGGCGACGATATCGCCCGCCGACATGCGCGGATTGAGCGAGGAGAAGGGATCCTGGAAGATGATCTGCATCTCGCGCCGGTAGGGTCGCATCGCCGCCTTGTCCAGGCCGGTGATGT
>DATAQP010000017.1:0-1841 GCA_036264595.1 Allostellaceae bacterium | reverse complement strand
CAACACGACGATCGCGCTCGACACGCCGCTCAGCAAGCCGGGCGATTACATCGTCCTGCGCGCCCTGATGGATGTCGTGGTGATCTTCTCGGCGTGCCCGATGGACGTCACGCCGATCAACGGCGCCGACAAGACGCCGAGACCAATCCACTACGAGATCTGTGAGAGCTGACAGCGGACAAAGAACGGGATCCCATGACGACCCCGAAGCTTGCATCGCCAGCTATGGGGAGATGAACGGCGGAGCCCGCCCCGTCCTCACACGTCGAGATCGTGGGCGAAGCGGGCGTTCTTCTGGATGAAATCGAAGCGCAACTCGGGCCGCCGCCCCATCAGGCTCTCGACGAGATCGACGGTGGCCTTGAACGCGGCGCTCGGTGTCTCGGCGCGCTCCGGCAGGGTGACGCGCAGCAAGACGCGGTTCTTGGGATCCATCGTGGTCGCGCGGAGATAGGCGGTCGGCATCTCGCCGAGGCCCTTGAAGCGGCTGATCTCGACCTTCTGAGCGCCCTTGAACTCGCTCTTCATCAGCTCGTCCTTGTGGGTGTCGTCGCGGGCATAGAGCGTCTTCGCCCCTTGCGTGATGCGATAGAGCGGCGGCAGGGCGAGGAAGAGCCTTCCGCTATCGACCAGCTTGGGCATCTCGCGGAAGAAGAAGGTCATCAGCAGCGAGGCGATATGCGCGCCGTCGACATCCGCGTCGGTCATGATGATGACCCGCTCGTAGCGCAGCTTGTCGTGCTGATAGCGCTCGCCGGAGCCGCAGCCGAGCGCCTGGATGAGATCGGAGATTTCCTGGTTGGCGCGCATCTTCTCGGCGGTGGCGCTGGCGACGTTGAGGATCTTGCCCTTCAAGGGCAGGATCGCCTGCGTCTCGCGGTCGCGCGCCTGCTTGGCCGAGCCGCCGGCGCTGTCGCCCTCGACGAGGAAGATCTCGGTGCCGAGCGCGCTGCCGCGGCTGCAATCGGCGAGCTTGCCGGGCAGGCGCAGCTTGCGTGTCGCCGATTTGCGCGCCAGGCTCTCCTGGCGCCGGCGCTGGCGCTCCTCGGCGCGCTCGACGATGTGGTCGACGAGGATGCGGGCGGCGGCGGGATCACCGCTCAGCCAATGGTCGAAATGATCCTTGATCGCGGTCTCGACGAGGCGGGTCGCCTCGGGCGAGGCGAGGCGCTCCTTGGTCTGGCCCTGGAATTGCGGCTCGCGGATGAAGAGCGAGAGCAGCACCGCCGAGCCGACCATGATGTCGTCGCCCGTCACCTGCGCCGCGCGCCGGTTGCCGATCAACTCGCCGTAGGATTTGAGGCTGCGGGTCAGGGCGCTGCGGAGGCCGGCCTCGTGGCTGCAGCCTTCCGGCGTCGGCACGGTGTTGCAGTAGGAGTGGCAGAACCCCTCCTCGTCCTCCGGCCAGGCGATCGCCCATTCGACGCGCCCGCCATCGGGAAACTCGACCTCGCCGAGGAACGGCTTCGGTGTCAGCGTGGCGCGGTCGGCGAGGGCGGCGGCGAGGAAATCGGCGAGGCCGCCGGGGAAATGCAGCTTGCGCTTCTCCGGCACGTCGTCCGGACGCGGCAGCGCCGGATCGCAGCTCCAATGGATCTCGACGCCGCGGAAGAGATAGGCCTTCGAGCGCGCCATGCGGTAGAGCAAGGCGGGACGAAAATGCGCCTCGGCACCGAAGATCTCGGGATCGGGGTGGAAGCGCACCGTGGTGCCGCGGCGGTTCTGCACCGGACCGTGATCCCTGAGCTTCGTCTTCGGCTTGCCGCGGCTGTAATCCTGCGACCACAGCTTGCGATCGCGCGCCACCTCGACCGACAATTTGTCGGAGAGCGCGTTGACCA
>DATAQP010000009.1:0-1916 GCA_036264595.1 Allostellaceae bacterium | reverse complement strand
GACCTGGGTCTGGAACTCGAACAGATACTGCAACGTCCCCTGCGAGATCTCGGGCTGGTAGGGCGTGTAGGAGGTCAGGAACTCGCCGCGCTGGATCAGATGGTCCACCGCCGCCGGGACGTGATGGCGGTACACGCCGCCGCCGATGAAGAACGGGACCGAGCCGGCGGCGACGTTACGCGCCGCCATGTGCGAGACCAACCGTTCGACTTCGATCTCGCCCATCGCCCTCGGGAGATCGACCGGTCCGGCCAGCCGCGCCGCCTGGGGCACGTCCTCGAATAAAGCGTCGATCGAATCGGCCCCGATGGCGGCGAGCATCTCAGCCCGATCGCTCGCGGTGAGCGGCAGGTAGCGCATCAGTGCTGTTCCTCGACAAACTGCTTATAGGCTGCTTCGTCCAAGAGCCCGACGAGCTCTTTGGGATCGGCAAGCCGCAATTTGAGAAACCAGCCCTCGCCCATCGGGTCGGCATTGACCTTGGCCGGGTCGGCGGCGAGCGCGTCATTGACCTCGGCCACCTCTCCCGAGACCGGCGCGTAGATGTCGCTCGCCGCCTTCACCGACTCGACAACCGCAGCCTCCTTGCCCTTCTCGACCCGGCGGCCGATTTCCGGCAGCTCGACATACACGACGTCGCCGAGTTGCGACTGCGCATAATCGGTGATGCCGACGACAGCGAGATCGCCGTCGAGCCGGACCCATTCATGGTCCTTCGTGAAGCGAAGCGAGCTCATGCGGATCTGCCCTTTGCGAATAGGTAAAGATTCAACTGCATCGACGCGGTGCGTGCTTCGAGACGCGCCCTATGGGCGCTCCTCAGCATGAGGTGTGTTATTGATGGCATTGAGAAAGAACCTCATCCTGAGGAAGCCGCGAAGCGGCCGTCTCGAAGGACGCACTGCGCTTAGCCATCTTCATTCAGCCGCGGTAATAGTGCGTCTGGACGAACGGCAACTGGACGATTCGCGCCGACCGCGCGGCGCCACGCACCAGAAGCTGCATGGCTGCGCCCTCGGTGGCGTGGGCCGAATCGACGTAGCCCATTGCGACCGGCCCGCCGACGGAGGGGCCGAAGCCGCCGCTGGTCACTTTCCCCAGCCTGTTCCCAGCGTCGTCGACGATCTCGGTGTCTTCGCGAGCCGGCGCGCGCCCGTTCGGACGGATGCCGACGCGCTTGCGGCGCGTCCCTTCCGCGAGCTGACGCAGCACGGTGGCGGCGCCGGGGAAGCCGCCTTCGGCGCGCCGCCTCTTCCCGATCGTCCAGGTGAGATCGGCCTCGACCGGCGTCGTGGTTTCATCGATGTCATGCCCGTAAAGACAGAGGCCCGCTTCGAGGCGCAGCGAATCGCGGGCGCCGAGGCCGATCGGCAAAACCTCGGGCTCGGCGATCAGTCTCTGCGCAAATCCCTCGGCCTCGCCGGCCGGCAGCGAGATCTCAAACCCGTCCTCGCCGGTGTAGCCGGAGCGCGTGACCAGGCATTGCCGGCCGGCGATGGTTACCTCCGCCGCCGACATGAAGCGCAGCCGGGTGATTCCTTCGACGAAGCGCGACAATACTGTGCCTGCAGCGGGGCCCTGGAGCGCCAGCAATGCCCGATCGGCGAGCGGCTCGATGCTCGCGCTGCTGCCGAGACGATCAAGAAGATGTGCGAGGTCGGCCTCCTTGGGTGCGGCGTTGACGACGAGGAAGAGCCCGTATGCGAGCCTCGTCGCCATCAGATCGTCAAGGATGCCGCCCGTCTCGTTCAGAAAGAGGGTGTAGCGCATCCGCATCGGCGCGAGCGCCGCGAGATCACCCGGCACGAGTTGCTCGAGCGCCTCAACGCAGCCGGCGCCGGCAAGCCTGATCTGGCCCATATGCGAGACATCGAAAAGTCCCGTCTGCGACCGGGTATGGAGATGCTCGGCGAGGA
>DATAQP010000004.1:0-3754 GCA_036264595.1 Allostellaceae bacterium | reverse complement strand
CGATCGTCACCGTGATCGGCCTCGAATTCGGCTCGGTCATAGCCTTCGCCGTCGTCACCGAGACGATCTTCGCGTGGCCCGGCATCGGAAGGCTGATCATCTCGTCGATCGGGCTGCTCGACCGGCCGGTGATCGTCGCCTATCTGCTCTTCACCGTGATGATGTTCGTCGTCATCAACCTCACCGTCGACATCCTCTATTCCGTCCTCGACCCGCGCGTCCGCTTCGGCGAGGCGGCGTCGTGACCCTTGGCAGAGTCCTGATTAGCCCCTCCCCCCTCGAGGGGGAGGGTAGGGTGGGGGGGTGGCGCCGCTCGCTTCGCGGCGCATGCAGAGCATTACGTGGCGCCGCCGCCCGAGCGGCGGCATCACCCCCCTCCCGGCAGCGCTATTGCGTTGCCGACCTCCCCCTCAAGGGGGGAGGGGAATGCATGGTGGCTCCGCAATGACCGCGCTCGACCCCACCATCGCCCTCGCCGAGAAGGCGCCGCCGGCGGCCGAGACGCCGCTCAAGCGCTTCCTCCTCGATTTCGCCGAATCGCGCATCGCCATGGCCGGGCTGGTCGTCTTCGTGCTGATCCTGCTGGTCGCCGTCTTCGCGCCCTATGTCTCGCCGCAGAATCCCTACGACCTCGCGACGCTCGACCTGATGGACGGCCGCCTGCCGCCGGGCGAGCATGCGGCGACCGGTGGGACCTACTGGCTCGGCACAGACGATCAGGGCCGCGACATGCTGTCGGCGATCTTCTACGGGCTGCGCACCAGCCTCGGCGTCGGCGTCGCCAGTGCGCTCTTCGCCCTCGTCATCGGCGGCACGCTCGGCCTCGTCGCCGCCTATGTCGGCGGCCGCATCGAGACGCTGATCATGCGCATCGTCGACATCCAGCTCTCCTTCCCCTCGATCCTCGTCGCCCTCATCCTCGTCGCCGTGCTCGGCCAAGGCGTCGGCAAGATCATCATCGCCCTCGTCACCGTGCAATGGGCCTATTACGCCCGCACCGTGCGCAGCTCGGCGCTGGTCGAGCGGCGCAAGGAATATATCGAGGCGGCGCGCTGCCTCGCGCTCAGCAACACGCGCATCGTCTTCCGTCATTTCATGCCGAACTGCCTGCCGCCGCTCATCGTCGTGGTGACGGTGCAGGTGGCGCACGCCATCGCGCTGGAGGCGACGCTGTCCTTCCTCGGCATCGGCCTGCCGATCACCGAGCCGTCGCTCGGCCTCCTCATCGCCAACGGGTTCCAGTACCTGATGAGCGGCAAGTACTGGATCAGCTTCTTCCCCGGCGTCGCGCTGCTCATCACCATCGTCTCGATCAATCTCGTCGGCGACCAGCTGCGCGACGTGCTCAATCCCAGATTACGGCGATGAATGCCCGCGCGATGACGGGTGCGCCGACGCTGCGGGTCGAGGGCCTGCAGACGCATTTCTTCACCAAGGCGGGGGTGGTCAAGGCGGTCGACGGCGTCAGCTTCAGCGTCGCGCGCGGCCAGGTGCTCGGCCTCGTCGGCGAGAGCGGCTCGGGCAAGTCGGTGACCGGCTTCTCGATCATCGGCCTGATCGATCCGCCGGGCCGCATCGCCGGCGGCCGCATCCTCTTCCAGGGCGAGGATCTCGCCGGCCTCTCGGAAGAGCGCATGCGCCGGCTGCGCGGCGCGCGCATCGCCATGATCTTCCAGGATCCGATGATGACGCTCAACCCGGTGCTGCGCATCGAGACGCAGATGGTCGAGGCGCTGCAGGCGCACGACACGGCGATCGGCCATGACGAGGCGCGGCGGCGTGCGGTCGCGGCGCTGGTGCAGGTCGGCATCCCGGCGGCCGAGGAGCGGCTCGCCGCCTATCCGCATCAATTCTCCGGCGGCATGCGGCAGCGCGTCGCCATCGCCATCGCTTTGCTCAACAAGCCCGACCTACTGATCGCCGACGAGCCGACGACCGCGCTCGACGTCACCATCCAGGCGCAGATCCTCTCCGAGGTGCAGAAGCTCTGCCGCGACACCGGCACGGCGCTGATCTGGATCACCCACGACCTCTCGGTGGTCGCCGGCCTCGCCGACGAGATCTGCGTCATGTATGCCGGCAAGGTGGTCGAGCGCGGCGCCGTCGACGCCGTGCTCGACGCACCGCTCCACCCCTATACGCTCGGCCTCATCGGCTCGGTGCCGAGCCGCAACCGGCGCGGCACCGCGCTGGCGCAGATCCCTGGGATGGCGCCGTCGGCCCTCGCTCTGCCGGCGGGCTGCAGCTTCCGTCCGCGCTGCCCGCGCGCCGACGCGGTCTGCGTCGCGGCGCCCGCCCTCGAGGAGATCCACCCGTCGCGCTGGGCGCGCTGCTTCCATCCGCATGACGAGGCAGCGCGGCAATTGGTAGGAGGCACAGCATGATCGTCAGAGCATGGCGCGGACGCGCCGCTGCATCCAATCCGACCGGCTATCCCGCGCATTTCCGCCAGAACGTCGCGCCGGAATTGCGTCACATCGCCGGTTTCCTCGGCGCCTCGCTGCTGCGCACGAGCCAGCCCGACGGCATCGAGTTCCTCGTCCTGACGCGCTGGCAATCGATGGACGCGATCCGCGCCTTCGCCGGCGACGAGGTCGGCAACGCCGTCGTCGAGCCCGGCGCCGTCGCCGCGCTGGTCGATTTCGACAAGACGGTCACCCATTACGAGGTGGTGCAGGAGGTCGGCGTCGCTGGGTAATAAAAAGCTTGCATTAATATTCCTGATTGGATATATTGATTTCCGATATGGCTTTATCGGGAGTAGAGCTGGATGCCACGTCCATCCGACAAAAATGGTGAAATGATCGGCCGCTCCCGTCCGGAGCGGCTTTGCGTGCTTGACCAAATTAGAAATCACGCACGTATCGGTTGTGGCGCGAAAAAGGGCCGCCTGTTCTTTTGCTGTAATTTACAGGCGATCGCCTACTCCGGCGAGAATCGCTATCGCCCGCACTTCTCCCTCTCCCGCATGCGGGAGAGGGTCGGGGTGAGGGGAGCCGGCGGCAAGCTCTATTCCGGCCTGAGGAGCTGGAGGACAAAGCCCTCAGCCTGCCCTCTCCCGCATGCGGGAGAGGGTTCCTCGGTATTGCTTCGATGACCGAATCCGCCACCCCTCTCATCGAGCTGCGCGGCGTCGCCAAGCGTTTCGCCAAGTCGCTCGATCTCGCCGAGAAGATCGCCCGCAAGCTCGGCGCCACGGTACGCGAGGAGGTCGTGCAGGCCGTCTCCGATGTCGATCTTGTCGTCCGCCCCGGCGAGGTCGTCGGGCTGGTCGGCGAATCCGGCTGCGGCAAGTCGACGCTCGGCCGCATCGTCGCCGGCATCATGGCGCCGAGCGCCGGCACCATCCTCTATCGCGGCCGCGACCGCGCCGCGCTCGCGCCTGACGCGGCCAAGGCCGCCCAGCTCGCCGTGCAGATGATCTTCCAGGACCCCTACGCCTCGCTCAACCCGCGCATGCGGGTCGGCGACATCGTCGGCGAGGCGCCGGCCGTGCACGGCATCGTCGCCCGCGCCGGGCTTGCCGCCTATGTCGAGGATGTGCTGCGCCGCGTCGGCCTCGACCCGTCCTATGTCCGCCGCTACCCGCATCAATTCTCCGGCGGCCAGCGCGCCCGCATCGGCATCGCAAGGGCGCTCGCGGTGAAGCCCGAGTTCATCGTCTGCGACGAGGCGGTGGCGGCGCTCGACGTCTCGATCCAGGCCCAGGTGCTCAACCTCTTCGTCAAATTGCGCGAGGAGTTCGGCCTCACCT
>DATAQP010000608.1:0-1628 GCA_036264595.1 Allostellaceae bacterium | reverse complement strand
GGCCGGGCTCGCGCCGCTGATCGTCGACCAGGTCTTCGCGCTCGTCGCCCGCATCTGCGGGGAGGGGTTCACCGTGCTGATCGTCGAGCAGAATGTCAGCCAGGTGCTCAGCATCGTCGACCGCGCCTATCTGCTCGAGGTCGGCCGCATCCGCCTCTCCGGCAGCGCCGCCGAGCTTCGGGACAACGCGCTGATCCGGCAATCGTATATGGGATTGTGAGGAGCAAGGGCCGCGCGATGGACATCTACCTGCTCGAGGCGATCATCAATGGAATTCTGCTCGGCGGCGTGCTGGCGCTGCTTGCGCTCGGCCTCAACCTCGTCTTCGGGGTCGTCGACGTGGTGTGGATCTGCTACGCCGAACTGGTGATGTGCGGCATGTACGCGATCTACTGGCTGCACATCTTCTACGGCTGGCCGATCCTGCTCGCCTGCCTGGTCGCCATAGCAGGCGTCGCGGGGCTCGGCCTGCTCCTCCACCTCCTCATCATCTCGCCGATCCTCGGCTCGGCACCGATCAACCAGCTGCTCGCCACCGGCGGCATGCTGTTCTTCCTGCAGAGCCTCGCGACGCTGCTCTTCGGCACCGATTTCCGCAATATCGGCCTGCGCCTGCCGATCATCGAGCTCGGCGACATCTTCATCAGCTTCTCGCGCCTCCTCGCCTTCGGCGCGGCACTGCTCGGCGCAATCCTGCTCTATCTCTTCCTCGCCAGGACCTATCTCGGCATCGCCATCCGCGCTATCGCGCAGGATCGCGAGATCATGGGCCTCATGGGCGTAGACCAGCGCCGCATCTACCTCATCACCTCGGCGATCGGCGGCGCCCTCGCCGGTCTCGCCGCCTGCCTCCTCGTCCTGCAATACGATGTCCACCCCTTCATCGGCCTCAGCTTCGGGCCGATCACCTTCATGATCTGCGTGCTCGGCGGGCTCGGCAACATGATCGGCGGCTTCGTCGCCGCCTTCATCATGAGCCAGATCATTGCCATCGGCGGCTTCTTCTTCTCGATCGAGATCTCCTACGTTCTCGCCTTCGTCTTCTTCATCGTGCTCATGTTCATCCGCCCGCAAGGCATCCTGGTGCGATGAATACCGGGATGACGGGACGCGCGCTGCCCCTCCTCATTGCGCTCATCGCGCTCGCCGTGGTGCCGCTTGTGACACGCGACTATGTCCTTCACATCGCCATCCAGATCCTGCTCTCGGGTTTCGTCTACACCTCGTGGTCGCTTATGGGGAAATTCGGCCTCGTCTCGCTCGGCCACGGCGCCTTTCTCGGCATCGGCGCCTATGTCCCCGCCCTGCTATGGAACAGCCAGGCGGTGACGCCGTGGCTCGGCATCCCTGTCGCCGTCCTGCTTGCCGCGCTGCTCGGCCTGGTGATCGGCTATCCCTGCTTTCGCCTGCGCGTCATCGGCCATTATTTCGCCCTCGTCACCCTGGCGCTCAGCCAGGTCGTGCTGCTCACCATCGTCGCCGCGCGCGACATCACCGGCGGCTCGCTCGGCATGACGCTCAAGACGGTCGGCCAGTCCTGGTATGCGCTGCAATTCCCCGACAAGACCGTTTTCTATGCCATCGCCCTCGTCGTCTGGGGCGCCGGCATCGTCGTCTGGCATCTTGTC
>DATAQP010000590.1:0-6213 GCA_036264595.1 Allostellaceae bacterium | reverse complement strand
GCGCTGGTCACCCGCGACAGCATGATCGGCGTCGCCAGGGCGCGGCAGCCGGAGAGGCTCAGCGCAGATTGAAGCCCTTGCGGCGGACGAATTCGCCGAAATCGGCGCGCTCGGGCTTGGCGTATTGCCGCGCCTTGTCCTCCGACCAGCCATAGGAAGCGGCCTCGCCGAACTCCGCCACGCCGCGCTGCTTGGCATAGGGCTGCAGCGAAGCGCGCCGCGCATCGTAGGCGGCGACTTGGTTGGCGATCGCGCCGTCGTCGAAGCGGTCGGTGTGGATCGTCGCGGCAAGCGGCAGGCGCGGGCTGATCGCCGCCGCGCCGGACGGCCAGCCGAGCGCCAGCCCGGCGACGGGGAAGACGTGATCCGGCAGAGCGAGGGTATCGCTGACCGCCTGCGCCCGGTTGCGAAAGGCGCTGACCGGGCAGGTTCCGAGGCCGACCGCCTCGGCGGCGATGACGAAGGCGGCGAGCGCGATGCCGGCATCGACCGCGGCGTTGAAGAAGGCGTCGAGATGGTCGTTGGCGAAGCCATGGCCGCGCCAGAGATGAAGCTGGCGCTGCCGGCGGCTGTTGCCGCAGAAGACGAGCAGCGCCGGGGCCTGGCGCGGCCAGCCGCCCGGTGGCACCAGCGCGTCGAGCCGGCGGCGTTGCTCGCCATCCTCGATGACGATGATGTCGCGCTGCTGCAGGTCGCTCTTGGTCGGTGCCGAGAGGGCGACGGCGCAGAGCAGGCGGATCAGCGTCGGATCGACCGGCCGGCCAGAGAAATCGCGGCAGGTGGCGTGCGCCGCCATGCGCGACAGCGCAGCGAGTCGATCGTCCCTCGGCGCGACGTCCGACTCGAAATCCGGCGCCTCGCCGAAGCGGCGCTCGAGCGCGGCGCGCAGCCGTGTCGCGTCATCATCCGGCGGGCTCACCCGCCGCGCCTCACGCTGCCGCCAGCCGGTAGTTCCACACCGAGGCGGGTGGGAAGTTGAGCCACACGCGCGTCGCGACTCGGCCGCGCAGTCCGAACTCGCGGCCGGCGAGCGGCGAGGTCAGGCTGTAGGTGTACTGGATGAAGCGTCCGGCGTCGCCGAGCAGGGCGAAGCTCTGGTCGATGATCTGCCGGCGCATCGCCTTCGACATCGAGAAGAGCGGCAGGCTTGAGACCACCGCCGAGACGGCGTCGATGCCGAGCGGGTGCAGCAGCTCGACGAGTTGCCGCGCATCGCCGAGGACGATGCGCAGCTGGGGAAAGCGCCGGCGCAGCATCTTGTAGAGCCGCACATCGCGCTCGACGACGATCAACCGGTCGACCGGCAGCCCGGTCTCGAGCAGCGCCTTGGTCACGCTGCCGGTACCACCGCCCAGCTCGATGACCGGTCCGGGACGGCGTAGATCGACCTGAGTCGCCATGGCACGGGCGAGGAAGCGGCTCGACGGCGCGACGGCACCGATGCGATGCGGCGCGCGCAGCCAGCGCGTGAAGAAGACCGCCACCTCCTCCTCGGCGCTGATCCCCTTGATGCGCTCGCGCCGACGCTTCACCGCTGCGCGGCGGCGCAGCAAGCGGGAAAGTCCGGGTACGGTCCTATCCATTACGGCATTATCCATCGTGTGACATCATATGCTTATTCACGGTCGACTGGCTTTATTGTTTCGCAATCGTACGCTCCAATCAATGATTGGTGACAAGTGTGTGACGGCCCGCCTCTCGGCGGCCAGACGGAACTTTGCTAAACCGCTCGATCGGACTACCCTACGGCTCGTCTATCCGATCGCGCCCCGGGTGAGTCAACAAGGGACAAGACGGCAGGGAGGCCCGATGCAGCGTCAAACTGAACAGCGCAAGCGCGCCCTCGTCGAAACAGTCGCCGACCTTGCGGCCGACCGGCTCGACGTTGCGCGTGCCAAGGCGCTGGCGCAAGTCATCCGTCAATTCTACGCCCATGTGCCGCCCGACGATTTGGTGCCGCGCGATGTCGAGGATCTCTACGGCGCCGCCACGTCTCTGTGGGAGTTCGCCCAGCAGCGGCGGCCCGGCCATGCCAAGATCCGCGTCTTCAACCCGCGCCCAGCCGAGCATGGCTGGCACGCCGGCCGCACCATCGTCGATATCGTCAACGACGACATGCCGTTTCTCGTCGATTCGGTGACGGCGGCGCTCAACGGCATCGACCTCATCGTTCACCTCATCATCCATCCCGTCTTGCGCCTGCGTCGCAATGCCAAAGGAGAGGTCGTCGAGCTGCTTGACGAGATGGAAGGCGACGGCGCCGGGTCGCTGCGCGAATCGCTGATGCATGTCGAGATCAGCGAGCAGAACGATCCGGCACGCCGCGACGCGATTGCCGCCCGGCTGACCTCGGTGTTGCAGGACGTACGTCACGCCGTCACCGACTGGCCGGCAATGCGCAAGGCGCTGCACGCGACGCTCGACGATCTCGAAAGCAAAAAGCTGCCGATGTCGGCGCGCGAGATCAACGAGGTCGCCGCCTTTCTGCGCTGGCTCGACGAGGAGAACTTCACCTTCCTCGGCTTTCGTGAATATCGCTACCGCCCCACGGACAAGGACGATTCCGTCGTCGTGGCGAAATCCGGTCTCGGCATCCTGCGCGACGACGATTATTCGGTCTTTGATGGGCTGCGCCATTTCGCGGCGCTGCCGCAAGACATCCAGGATTATCTGCGCGAGAAGCGGCTGCTGACGATCAGCAAGTCCAACCAGCGCGCCACCGTCCATCGTCCGGCCTATATGGATGCGATCGGCATCAAGACGTTCGATGACAAGGGCGAGGTGCTCGGCGAGAAGCTCTTCCTCGGCCTCTTCACCTCGCTCGCCTATAGCCGCTCGCCGCGCGCAATCCCGATCCTGCGTCTCAAGGTGCAACGCACGATAGCGCGGGCCGGCTTTGCACCGACCAGCCATGACGGCAAGGCCCTGCAGAACATCCTCGATACCTTCCCGCGCGACGAGCTGCTACAGATAGGCGAGGACGAGCTGTTCGAGACTGCGCTCGGCATCCTCAATCTGCAGGAGCGTCAGCGCATCGCCCTCTTCCTGCGCCGGGATCCGCTCGAGCGCTTCGTCTCCTGCCTCGTCTACGTGCCGCGCGAGCGCTACGGCACCGACCTCAGGCGCCGCATGGGGGCGACCCTGGCCGAGGCGTGCGGCGGCACCGTCGCCGGCTTCACCACCCAGCTCGACGAGGCGGTGCTGGCGCGCGTCCATTTCATGATCGAGACGATGCGCGGCAAGGTTCCCGCCATCGATACGGCCGAGGTCGAGCGCCGCCTCGCCGAGGCCGGCCGCGTGTGGTCCGACCGTCTGCAGGAAGCTCTCATCGCCGCCAAGGGCGAAGATGCCGCGCTCGGGCTGCTGCAGCGCTACGGCAATGCCTTCCCGACGGCCTATCGCGAGAACGTGCCGATCGCCGAGGCGGTGTTCGACATCGACTGCCTGGAGACCGTGCGCGCCGGCGTCGAGCTTGGCATGAAGCTCCATGAGCGCGGCAGCGGCGATCCTGCCGCGCTTGGCCTCAAGATCTTCCATGCCGGCGGCCCGGTCGCGCTCTCCGACGTTCTGCCGATGCTCGAGAATATGGGACTCAAGGTCATCGGCGAGGTGCCACACCGCATTTCCCTGGACGGCAATAGCGGCGCCGCCTGGATTCAGGATTTCGACCTGCTCGCCCGCGCCTTGCCCGGCCCCGCCGACCTCGCCATCGCCGAGATCCGCCCCCGCTTCGAGGAGGCTTTCGGGCGGATTTGGTCCGGCGAGATGGAGAATGACGGTTTCAACCGTCTCGTCCTCGCCGCCGGGCTGAGCTGGCGCCAGGTCGTCATCGTGAGACTTTATGCGAAATTCCTGCGCCAGGCGGGCAGCGCGTTCAGCCAGGCCTATATGGAGCAGACGCTGGCCGTTCACCCCGCCATCGCCGGTCTCCTGGTCGCGCTGTTCGAGCGCCAATTCGATCCCGCCGTCCAGGCGGGCGAGAACAAGGCCGCCGATCTCGCGGCCACCGATGCCATCGTCGCGGCGATCGAGGAGCGCCTCGACGCCGTCGCCAATCTCGACGAGGACCGCATCCTGCGCAGCTTCCTGCTTCTCGTGCGGAAGAGCCTGCGCACCAACTACTACCAGCGCGACGCGAGCGGAAAACCGAAATCCTATCTGTCGGTGAAGCTGGCGAGTCTCGAGATCGACTTGTTGCCGGCGCCCCGGCCGCTCGTCGAGATCTTCGTTTACAGTCCGCGCGTCGAAGCCATTCATCTGCGCGGCGGCAAGGTGGCGCGCGGCGGTATCCGCTGGTCCGACCGCAAGGAGGATTTCCGCACCGAGATTCTCGGCCTGATGAAGGCGCAGATGGTCAAGAATGCCGTCATCGTGCCGGTCGGCTCGAAAGGCGGCTTCGTCGTGAAACGCCCGCCTCCGGCGGGCTCGGGGCGCGACGCCGCCCAGGCCGAAGGCATCGAGTGCTACAAGATCCTGATGCGCGGCCTGCTCGACATCACCGACAATTTTACCTCCGACAAGTCCATGGGCAGCGCGATCGTGCCGCCGGCGGATGTCGTGCGCCGCGACGGCGACGACCCCTATCTCGTCGTCGCCGCCGATAAGGGAACGGCGACCTTCTCCGACATCGCCAACGGCGTCGCCGAGGATTACGGCTTCTGGCTTGGAGACGCTTTCGCCTCGGGCGGTTCGGCCGGCTACGACCATAAGGGCATGGGGATCACGGCGCGCGGCGCCTGGGAACTCGTCAAACGGCATTTCCGCGAGCTCGGCACCGATATCCAGACCACCGACTTCACCGTCGTCGGCGTCGGTGACATGTCCGGCGACGTCTTCGGCAACGGCATGCTGCTGTCGCCGCACATCAAGCTGATCGGCGCTTTCAACCATCTGCACATCTTCATCGATCCGAGCTCCGACCCGGCGCGCAGCCTGAAGGAGCGGCGACGCCTCTTCGATCTGCCGCGCTCGTCGTGGAGCGACTACGATGCCAAGCTGATCTCGAAGGGCGGCGGCGTCTTCGAGCGCAGCGTCAAATCGATCGCCCTGACGCCCGAGATCAAGGCGACGTTCGGCCTCGTCGTCGATCACATGACGCCCGCCGAGCTGATCCGCGCCATGCTGCGCGCGCCGGTCGACCTCCTGTGGTTCGGCGGCATCGGCACCTATGTCAAGGCAAGCAACGAGAGCGCCGCCGATGCCGGCGACCGGGCGAACGACGCGCTGCGCATCGATGGACGGGAAATCGCCGCGCGGGTCGTCGGCGAGGGCGCCAATCTTGGAATAACGCAGCGCGGCCGCATCGAATACGCCTTGAAGGGCGGGCGCATCAACACCGATGCGATCGACAACTCGGCCGGCGTCGACACCTCCGATCACGAGGTCAACCTCAAGATACTGCTCAATGCGGTGGTCGCTGCCGGCGACCTCGACCGCGCCGGTCGCGACAAGCAACTTGCCGCCTTGACCGACGAGGTGGCGGCGCTCGTGCTGCGTGACAACTATCTGCAGGGTGAGGCACTCAGCATCGCCGAGCGTCAGGGCGTCGATGCGCTCGACCAGCAGATTCGCCTGATGCGCGGGCTCGAGCGCAACGGCAAGCTATCACGTACCGTCGAGTTCCTGCCCGACGACGAGACGCTGGCGGCGCGCGCCACCGCGCGCATCGGCCTGACACGGCCCGAGCTTGCCGTCCTGCTCTCCTACGCCAAGATGACGCTCGACGCCGAGCTGCTGCCGTCGGCGCTGCCCGACGATCCGTAGCTGGTCGGCGATCTTCTGCGCTATTTTCCGGCGCCGCTCGTCGAGCGCTATCGTCCGGCAATCGAGCAGCATCGCCTGCGCCGCGAGATCATCGCCACCTTTGTCGCCAACAGCCTGGTCAATCGCGCCGGCATCACCTTCGCCAGCGAGATGAAGGAGAAGAGCGGCCGCAGCGCCGGCGACGTCGCGCATGCCTATGCGATCACCCGCGACGCCTTCCGCTTGCGTCCGCTCTGGCACGACATCGAGGCGCTCGACAACAAGGTGCCCGCCGCGCTGCAATACGATCTCATGCTCGATATCGCGCGGCTCGTGGAACGGGCGACGCTTTGGCTGCTGCGCTCCGGCCTGCCGCTCGATCTGCGCGCGCGCGTCGCCCAGTTCGGCTCCGGCATCGCCGCGCTCAAGGCCGGACTCGCCGGGATTCTCCCGCCGCCGGAGGCGGCGACG
>DATAQP010000574.1:0-4778 GCA_036264595.1 Allostellaceae bacterium | reverse complement strand
GTGGGCCGGCAACAAACCGCGCGGCGCGGCGCCGGGGAAGGGCGGCGAGCCGCGCGGCGCGGCGCGGCCAGCGGAAGTCCCCGTGGTGCGCGTCGCCGCCGAGCGGATTCCGATGTCGCGTGTCGCCGCGACGCGCTCGCCGCTATGGGCGGGAATGGTCCTCTCCGTCTTCGTCGTCGCCATGGTGCTGGTCGGAATCGCCGTGCTCTCGCATGGCAACGGTCCGCCCGACCAGGTGGCGCGGCAATCCGCCGTGCCGCCGCCAGCGGCGCCGGCGACCGGCGCTCCCAGCACCTCGAACTGAAGGCGCTCAGGCGGCGCGGACTTCCGTCACCTTGCGGATGAGGAAGTCGCGGAAGACGCTGATGCGCTTCGAGTTGCGCAGCTCTTCCGGGTAGACGAAATAGGCCTCGACCGGCGGGCCGGTCAGCTCGGGCAGGATGCGCACGAGGTCGGGCGCCTCGACGGCGACATAGTCCGGCAGCGCGGCGAGGCCAAGCCCGCTCGACACCGCGCGCAGCATGCCATACGTGTTGTTGACCTGGAGGATCGGCCGGCGCTCGTGGCCGGGCTTGAGGCCGGCCTCGAGGAGCCAGTTGATATTGGCGATCGGCGCCCGCGCCTCGTCGCCGTAGATGACCAGGCGGTGCTGGTCGAGCTCCTCGGCGCGGCGCGGCGTGCCGTGTTTTTTGAGGTATTCCGGCGACGCATAGAGATGGACGCGCACCGTCATCAGATGGCGCTGCACGAGGTCGGGCTGCCGCGGCGGCGACATGCGGATGGCGACATCGGCCTCGCGCATCGAGAGATCGAGCTCGCTGTCGTCGACCACCATGGCGACCTGGATGTCGGGATAGAGCTCGAGGAACTCGCGAATGCGCGGCGTCAGCCAGATCGAGCCGAAGGCGACGCTCGTCGTCACCTTGAGCGGCCCCTTCGGCCGGTCCTTCGACTCGGTGAGCAGCCCTTCGGTCATCGCCAGCTTGGCGAAGACCTCGCGCGCCGTCGAATAGAGCAGCTCGCCCTGCTCGGTGAGGATGAGGCCGCGGGCGTGACGATGGAAGAGCGGCACGTTGAGGCTCTCCTCGAGAGCGCTGATCTGCCGGCTGACCGCCGATTGGCTGAGGTTCAGCGCCTCGCCGGCATGGGTGAAGCTGCCGGCTTCCGCAACCGCGTGGAACACCCTCAATTTATCCCAGTCCATCCCCGTCCCCTAACGGCCCCGTCCCTTACCGGCGTCGTCCCGAGCGCCCAGGGTGGGCGCGATCGGAATCCGGCCTGCTCACTCAGCGGCCTTGGCTACTCCCCCAACGTGGTGCGCCCCCATCTCATGCGCGGCGGTTTCATGCAAGGCGAGGAACTTCTCGGCCTCGAGCGCCGCCATGCAGCCCATCCCGGCGGCGGTGACCGCCTGGCGGAAGATCTTGTCCTTGACGTCGCCGGCGGCGTAGACGCCGGCGATCTCGGTGGCGGTCGAATCGGGCCGCGTGAGGATGTAGCCTTCGGAATCGAGCGTCAGCTGGCCCTTGAACAGCTCGGTCACCGGCGTATGGCCGATCGCGATGAAGACGCCGTCGCAGCCGATCCGCCGCGTCGCGCCGGTCTTGACGTCGCGCAGGACAATGCCGGTGACGCGCGGCGGATCCTGCTCGCCGACGATCTCCTCGACGACGCTGTCCCACACGACGCTGATCTTGGGATGGCGGAACAGCCGATCCTGCAGGATCTTCTCGGCGCGCAGCGCGTCGCGGCGGTGGACCAGCGTCACGCGCGTCGCGTGATTGGTGAGATAGAGCGCCTCCTCGACCGCGGTGTTGCCGCCGCCGATCACCACGACCTCCTTGCCGCGGAAGAAGAACCCGTCACAGGTCGCGCAGGCCGAGACGCCGAAGCCGCGATAGGCTTCCTCGCTCGGCAGGCCGAGCCAGCGCGCCTGGGCGCCGGTCGACACGATGATGGTCTCGCCGACATAGATATCGCCGGAATCGCCGCGGCAGACGAACGGCCGTCGCGAGAGGTCGACATCGACGATGATGTCGTTCTTCAGACGCGTGCCGACATGCTCGGCCTGTTTCGCCATCTGCTCCATCAGCCAGGGACCCTGGATGACGTCGGCGAAGCCGGGATAGTTCTCGACATCGGTGGTGATCATCAGCTGTCCGCCGGGCTGCAGCCCCTGCACCAGAATGGGCTGCAGATTGGCGCGCGCGGCATAGATTGCCGCGGTGAAACCGGCCGGTCCGGCACCGATGATGAGGATCTTGCTCTCGTGACGTTCGGGCATTTTCGGCTTGTCCCGCTTCTCGATGGAGAAACTATGACTAGTTTGGGGCGATTCGGCGGCACGCGCTACGCCTATGGCGCGCGTCGGTCAGAAACCGAACATATGGTCGAGGCTGAACGCCCCGTTCCCATTGAGTAGACCATGGTAGCCAAACAGGCGACAGGTGGTGTCGCGAATTATGACATAGGCGCCTCTGCCTGCCGCCTGGCGCTCAACGGCATCGAACATCGCGTGATAACGCCAGAAGAGCGAGCCCGAGCAGGCGATGGCGACGCTCCGCCGTGCGATCTCGCGTCCGCGCCCGTCATGCAGCACGAGGTCGGTCTTGCTGGTCGCGTGCCACGGCGTCGATGCTGGATAGATCAGGTGGCAGAGCGTATCGTGCGGCGCCGCGCCGAGGCGCAGGAAAAGCCGCGTCGAGAGGCCCGGCGGGCGGCCGACATAGACTTGCGGCTCCGATTTATAGGTCAGCACGGTGTTGAAGATATGGGCGCCGAAGCTGGTCTCGGCAGCATGACCCGAGGCCCGGTCCTCGTAACGGAACAGCCCGTGCAGCCAGCCATCCGCCTCGCCGCCATCGGCGAAGTCGTAGACCAGCTCCATATGGCCCCAGCCGGAGGCGAGGTCGCTGCCGCGCACCATCTCGTCCGCCGTGAGGGCGACCGACTGGCTGCGATCGAGCGTGCCGAAGCGGTGACGCGCCACTTCGCCGCCGCCGCCATCGTAGAGAATCGCGGCGACCGGCAGGTTGCGCTGCCCCGTCGCCATCGGCGTCGGCAGGGCGGTGGAGCGCCAGCGCGACGGCGGCAGGATGGGGGCGGGCAGCAGGAACCCCTTGCCCATCAGATTGCCGAGCTCGGCGATACGCGGATTGGGGCTGAGATCGCTACGCTCCACGTTGGCGTGGGCGATGCGCAGCCTTTGCCGCCCTGACGCCGACTTTCGCGCGATCTCGTAACGCGGCCGCACGAAATGCTTGCCGGCGCGCACCTCGATCTGCGCCGGCCAGCGCGCCGCGGGCAAGAGCGTCGCGACGTCGAGGGCATGGCTGGCGAAGGGGGCGATGGGCCGCTCGAGCAGGCCGATCGCGTCGTCGCCCATGAGATTGAGCCCGATCGCTCCCGCCGGTATGGCGCAGGGATGGCTGTTCTGTACCCAAAGGGTCACGCGCTCGCCTTCGGCCGGCGCCGGCACGCCGGCATAGCGGTCCGCCGGCCAGGAATTGGCGTCATGCGTGCAGGACAGCGCCTCTATGCCCGCTTCCGCTTCGCCGAACGTATCGAGCGCGTATTTGACGACGTCATGGCCGGTGGCGCCGACGACGTGCAGGAAAAGCTGGCCGGTGAAGGATGGTAGCGAGAACCGGGCGCGTATCTCTTGGCTGTCGAGCACGATACTGGCGGCGCCGCCGGCTTCGCCGGGACCAGCCGTCTCGCGCCATTCCGCCAGCACCTCGCCGGCCCCGTCGAACAGGATGAGCGCCAGCGCCACGTCGCGCGCACCGTAGCCGGCCCAGTAATTCGCCGTCACCAGCCGCGTGTGCAATCCCTCGGCATCGCGGAAGAAGGCGAAATTGGTGGCGAAGTTGAGCGGGTCGAGATAGTTGCGCCGGTTGGTCAACCAGTCGTTGGGTAGGCGCATGGCGTCGAAGCTGATGATCTCGGCACCGGCCGGCACAAGATGACGGATGTGATCGATGAAGCGGCCAGCATCGAAGGCGGCGACGAGCACCAGATCCGGCTGCGCCGCGGCGATATCGGTGATCGGCTGTGCGGTGCCGCCGAGCACCGTGCGGCCGATGGCGTCGATGTCCTGAACGAAGATCCCGCCGCGGGCGAGGCCGGCAAGACCGTAGAATTCCGCGAAGCCGTCGGCGAAACCCAGCGGGTCGTAGATGACGGGGGCGCATGCGGCGCCGAGACGGGACAGCAAGGCGGCGGCGCGTCGTGCCGCCACCGGATGGGTCACCGCCTTGAAAAAGCTGTTGCCGCCCTTGCTGTTGCTAAAGGTTTCAATGTTGAGCTTATGCATCGGGCCTGCCGCCGCCGCGTTGAACACATTCGATACTATATAGGCATGGCGGAGTACATATGCGTCGGCGGGGGAATGGCCGTCGGTGGCGCCGGCGCGGCCGGTCAGCGGCCCCGACGGGAACGTTTAAGCGACTGGAGGACAACGAAAATCTTCGTCCTCGCGGGACGAGGCCGGGAGGGGCGGCCGCCATCCGGTCAGGTCAGCTTGATGCCGAGGAAGGTCGCCAAGGCGAAGATCGTCAGGAAGCCCCAGAAGACGAATCCCGCCCATTGGATATAAAGCTCGATGCGGGAGGAGATGGCTACGGCAACCTTGTTGCGGGGCGGCCATGACCGTGCGGCACGGGTCAGATTAGGCATGGCCGCGGACCCTATGCTGCGTTGCAGCGCCGGTCAATCATCATCGGTGGCGCAGGCGCGGCGGTTGGTCGCAGCGCACAACCCGGGTGGGAGCGGGCGGC
>DATAQP010000562.1:0-2122 GCA_036264595.1 Allostellaceae bacterium | reverse complement strand
TGCCGGCTTCACCGGCGCGCCGCCGATGAATCTGGTGCCGGGGCGCATCGTCGAGAGCGCCAATGCTGTCGCCTTTCGTCCCGACGGGGCGGGGAGCGACATCACGCTCGGCGCTTTGCAGGTCGGCTCGTCCCGCTCGGGCCAGCGTGTCGTTTTCGGCATCCGCCCCGAGGATATCGGACCACCAGTTGACGATTCCGGCTGCGTCATGGCGCTGACAAAGCTGCTGGTCGAGCCGACCGGTGCCGACAGCCACGTGGTCTTCCGCCTCGGTGATGCGAGGATCACCGGCCGCTTCAAGCCGGCCGACATGCCGGTCGGAGAGCGTCCGCTGGTCGCCTTCGATCTCGCACGCGCGTCGCTCTTTGATGCGGAGAGCGGACGCCGCCTATGATGCATCGTCGATCAACCCCCTCCACAGCACGGGAGCGATCCTCATGACCGACAATCTCGCTCGCTATCCCAGCCTTCGCCAGCGCACTGTCCTCGTCACCGGCGGTGCGTCGGGGATCGGCGCCGCCATCGTCGAGGCCTTTCATCAGCAGGGCGCGCGCGTCGCCCTTCTCGATCGCGACGAGAAAGCGGCGGCCGCGCTCCTCGGACGGCTCGGCACTGGGGAAGGGGGGCCGCTCTTCCTGAGCTGCGATCTCACCGACATCGCCGCCTTGCGCGCGGCGGTCGCCAGCGCCGCCGCAGCGCTCGGACCGATCACCATCCTGGTCAACAACGCGGCGCGCGACGACCGCCACGCCATCGAGGCGGTGACGCCCGAGATGTGGGACGGCATCATGGCGAACAATCTGCGCCACCAGTTCTTCGCCGCTCAGGCGGTGATCGCCGGCATGGAAGCGGCGGGCGGCGGCGCCATCGTCAATCTCGGCTCGATCTCCTGGGTCGTCGGCCAGGGCGGCATGCCCGGCTATCTCTCGGCGAAGGCGGGGATCGCCGGGCTCACCCGCGCCCTGGCGCGCGATCTCGGGCCTAGGAATATCCGGGTCAATTCGGTGCTGCCGGGGTGGACGATGACCGAGCGCCAGATCGCGCTCTGGCTGACGCCGGAGGGCGAGAAGGAGCTGATGGCGCGCCAGTGCCTGAAGCGCAAGCTGATGCCGCGCGACATCGCCAACATGGTGCTCTTCCTCGCCGCCGATGACAGCGCGATGTGCACCAATCAGAGCTATATCGTCGATGGCGGCTGGGCGTGAGCCTCGCTGCGCACCGGCACGGCGATGTCGAGCCAGCCATGCGGCGTCACCGTGGCCCGGTCGCGCGGCCCGAGCAGGACGGTGGTCATCGCCGATTCTATGATCGCCGGACCGGCGATCGCCTGGGAGGGGGCGAGGGCGTCGAAATCGTAGACCGGCACGGTGAGCCAGCCGCCGAGATAGATGCGCCGCTCGCCGCGCGGCAGCGTCGCCCGCGCCGCCGGCATTTTCGGCTCCTGCGGCAAGTCGGGCAGCACGCCAATGGCGACGATGCGGGCGTTGACGAGCACCGCCTCCTGATCGCGCATGGCGTAGGTGTAGAGCGCCTCGTGACGCTGGTGGAAGCGCTCGACGATCTGCGGCAGCGGGTTCTCGACCTCCCAGTCGACATCGTCGAGCGGCACGTTGATCTCGAAGATCTGCTCGCCGTAGCGCATGTCGACCGAGCGCTGCAGCCGCACCGGCCCGTCGAACGAGGCGGCGAGGCGGGTGCGCGCCTCGTCCTCCATCTCGGCGAAGAGACGCTTCGTCGCGGTGCCGTCGAGCCCGCCGGCATCGCCGATATGGGTGCGAGCGACCTCGAAGCGCAGATCGGTCGCCAGCATGCCCCAGGCCGACAAGACGGCGGCGACGCGCGGCACGACGATGCGCGGCAGGTCGAGCTGGCGCGCGACGTCGGTGACGTGCAGCCCGGCGGCGCCGCCGAAAGAGAGCAGGGCGAAGCGGCGCGGATCGACGCCGCGCCGCACCGAGACGAGGCGGATGCCCTCGGCCATGTTGGTGTTGACGACGCGGTGGATGCCCTCCGCCGCGGCGATGCGCGCGACGCCGAGCTTCTCCGCCAGGCGATCGACCGCGGCCTCGGCGGCGGCGCGGTCGAGCTTGCGCCGGCCGCCGAGGAAATGGTCGGCATCGAG